>DASSPL010000107.1:0-8011 GCA_035699685.1 Burkholderiales bacterium
CGCCGCGGCCGCTGGCGCGCGCCACCGTGGCCGGCCAGTTCTTCCAGCTCGCCTGCCCGACCGGCGGCAGCGAGAAGCCGTTCCTGCGCCGGCCGATGAGCGTCTACGGCATCGGCCCGGAAGAAGACCGCATCGAGTTCCTGTACCACGTGAAGGGCGTCGGCACGCGGGCGCTCGAGCCGCTGCGCGCGGGCGACGCGCTGGTGGTGATCGGACCGCTTGGCCAGGGCTTCGCCTTCTCGCCGCAGTGGCGGCGGGTCCTGCTGGTGGCGCGCGGCGTAGGCCTGGCGACGATGGCGCCCCTCGTGCCGCTCGCCTGGCGGGCGGGCGTGGCGATGACCATGGTGCTGTCGGCGCGCTCGCCCGCCGATCTCATGCGCGCGGAATTCCTGCGCGGCGCGCAGGCCGAGGTGCACAGCGTGTTCGACAGCGACGGCACGTCGGCGGTGGAGCGGGTCGAGCCGCTCGTCGCGCGCCTGCTGGCCGAGCAGAAGCCGGACATGGTCTATACCTGCGGCTCCAACCGCCTGCTCGAGATGCTGCAGCGCCTCGGCGTGCAGGGCGAAGTGGCGCTCGAGCAGCAGATGGCCTGCGCCATGGGCGTGTGCCTGTCGTGCGTGCGGCTTTTCCACGAGGGTGGGGACAAGGTGTTCCGCCGGGTATGCTGCGAGGGACCCGTGTTTCCCATCTCTTCCGTAGCCGGGGAAGTCCAGTTTGGCTGACTTGCGCGTAGCCATAGGTTCGCTCGCACTCAAGAACCCGGTGATGCCGGCCTCGGGCTGCTTCGCTCACGAGTATGCCGACGCCATGGATCTCTCGCGCCTGGGCGCGGTGGTGACGAAGAGCGTCACGCCCAAGCGGCGCATCGGCAACCCGGTGCCGCGGGTCGCCGAGACCGACGCCGGGATGCTGAACTCGATCGGCATCCCGTCGGGCGGGCTGCTGTACTACGTGGATAACATCGTGCCGCACTACCGGCGGGTGGCCGCGCCGCTGGTGGCGAGCGTCTCCGCCGATACGGCGGACGAGTTCGCCGCGGCGTGCGAGGCGCTGTCGATCCCCGGCGTCGCGGCCATCGAGGCCAACATCTCGTGCCCCAACCTCGAGGCCGATGGCCGCGCCTTCGCCATGTCGGCCGCCGATACGCATCGCGCCGTCGCCGAGATCAAGCGGCACGCGCGCGTGCCGATCTGGGCCAAGCTCACGCCGAACGTGACCGACATCGCCGAGATCGCGCGCGCGGCGGAGGCCGCCGGCGCCGACGCGCTGGTGGTGGCCAATACGCTGCTCGGGATGGCGATCGATCCGGAGAGCCGCAAGCCCAAGCTCGGCAACGTGATGGGCGGCCTGTCCGGCCCGGCCATCCGCCCGGTGATCGTGCGCATGGTGTTCCAGTGCGCGCGCGCGGTGAAGATCCCGGTGATCGGCTGCGGCGGCATCATGAATGCGGCAGACGCGGTCGAATACCTCCTGGCCGGGGCGGCGGCGGTGCAGGTCGGAACGGCTTCCTTTCTCGATCCGGCGGCAATGGTCGCGGTGATCGACGGGCTGGACGCGTACTGCGAGCGTCATGGCGTCGCGCGCATCGCCGAGCTGACCGGCGCGGTGCGCATCGATCCCGGGCTCACCGACCGGTGGCTGCGCCTTGCGCAGCAGAGCGGCTAGCGTGGCCTTCGACCAGGCCGACCGGGCCCTCGCGAGCGAGCTGTTCGACCGGGTTCGCGAGCTGTCGAAGGCGCGCGTGGGCGTCGCGCGCCCCTCCTATGGCGAGGCCGAGACCGCGGCGATGCGGGTCATCGCCGACGCCGCGGCGCGCGACGGACTCGAGAGCCACTTCGACGCGGCGGCCAACCTGGTGGTCGCGCTGCCGGGCCGCGGCACGCAGGCGCCTTACTGGATGGGCTCCCATCTCGACTCGGTGCCCGAGGGCGGCAATTACGACGGCCTCGCCGGCGTCATCGCCGGACTCCTTTGCCTGAGGAAGGCGAAGCAGCAGGGCGTGGTGCCCGAGCGGCCGCTTGCGGTCATCGGCCTGCGCGGCGAGGAGAGCGCCTGGTTCGGCAAGCCGTACCTCGGCTCGTACGCGCTTTTCGGCAAGCTGTCCGCGCGCGACCTGCAGCGGCCGCACCGCGACACCGGCAAGCCGCTCGCCGACTACATGCGCCAGGCCGGCGCGGACGTCGAGCGCATCGCCCGGGGCGAGCCGCTCATCGAGCCCGCCGCGGTCGGCGCCTGGCTGGAGCTGCACATCGAGCAGGGACCGATCATGGTGGCGCGCGAGGCGCCCGTCGGCGTGGTGACCGGCATCCGCGGCAACCTGCGCCACATCGAGGCGACGTGCCGCGGTGCCGCCGGCCACTCGGGCGCGGTGCCGCGCTGGCTGCGCCACGACGCGGTATTCGCGCTGGCGGACCTGCTCATGCGCCTCGACGACAACTGGCAGGCGCTGAACGCGCGCGGCGTCGACCTGGTCGTCACCGCCGGCGTCGTCGGCACCAACCCGCGCGAGCATTCGGTGACCCGCATCCCGGGCGAAGTGCGCTTCAGCCTCGACATCCGCAGCCAGTCGCTCGAGACGCTGGAGGCCTTCTACCAGCTGGTGCTGGTGGAGGCCGCGGGGATCGAGAAGTCGCGCGGCGTCAAGTTCGACTTCGGCGAGCGGCTGCTCACCGAGCCGGGCATCATCGACCGCGAGTGGGCCGCCCGCCTGCGCAAGCTGTGCGGGACGCTCGAGCTGCCCTACATCGACATCCCGAGCGGCGCCGGCCACGACGCGGCGATCTTCGCCAACGAAGGCGTGCCGTCGGCGATGATCTTCGTGCGCAACGACCGCGGCTCGCACAATCCGGACGAAGCCATGGAGCTCGGCGACTTCATGATGGGCGTCGAGCTCCTCTATCACGCGGTCACCACGCCGGCGGAGTCGCTGCGGTGAGCCGCGCTTCGCTCGTCGGCTCGCTCACGGCGCGCATGATCCTGGAGGCCGGCGCCGTGCAGTACAACGGCGCGCAGCCGTTTTTCCTCTCCTCCGGCTGGGCGAGCCCGGTGTACCTCGATTTCCAGCGCATCATTTCCTTTCCGCGCATGCGCTCCACCCTGATGGATTTCGCCTCGGAGACGGTGCTGCAGAACGCCGGCTACGAGCAGTTCGATGCGGTTGCCGGCGCGGAATCGGCCGGCATTCCCTACGCCGCCTGGATCGCGGAGCGGCTCTCGCTGCCGCTGCAAAGCGTGCGCCGCAAGCCGCGCGGCTTCGGCGCGCAGGCGCAGGTGCAGGGCGGCCGCTTCCGGGCGGGCACCCGCGTGCTGCTGGTCGACGACGTCACCACCGACGGCCGCACCAAGGCCGCGCTGTGCCATGCGCTGCGCGCCGCCGAGGCGCGCGTCGAGCACGTGCTCGTGATGTTCTACTACGATGTCTTCCCGGAGGCGCGCGACCTGCTCGCCTCGCTCGGCATCCGGCTGCATTACCTCGCCACCTGGCGCGACATCCTCGGCGAGGCGCGGGCCAGCGGCTACTTCGCGCCGGACGCGGCGGCGGACGTGCAGCGCTTCATCGAGCAGCCGGCGCGCTGGTCGCTCGAGCATGGCGGCATCGCGGCGTTCCCGGGCGGCATGGCTTAGTGCGGGTCATCACGCTCAACGTCAACGGCGTGCGCTCCGCTGCCGGCAAGGGCCTGTTCCGCTGGCTCGCGACGCAGAACCCGGACGTGGTCTGCCTGCAGGAGATGAAGTGCCAGGAGGCCGACCTCGACGCGAAGCTGCACGGCCTCAAGGCCTACCAGAGCTGCCACGCGTTCGCGCAGAAGAAAGGCTACAGCGGCGTCGCGCTGTACAGCCGCCGCACGCCGGACGAGGTGGTGCGCGGCTTCAGGAGCCGCGAGTTCGACGCCGAGGGGCGCTACGTCGAGGCGCGCTTCGGAAGACTGTGGGTGATCTCGCTGTACATGCCCTCGGGCTCGGCCGGGCCGCACCGGCAGGCGTCCAAGCTGCGCTTCCTCAAGGCCTTCGCGCGCCACCTGCGCAAGCTCCGCGAAAGCGGCTCGGAGATCCTTCTGTGCGGCGACTGGAACATCGCCCACAAGGAGATCGACCTCACCAACTGGAAATCCAACCAGAAGAACCCCGGCTTCACGCCCGAGGAGCGCGCCTGGCTCACGCACGTCTTCGACGAGATCGGCTTCGTCGACGTGTTCCGCAAGCTGAACGACAAGCCCGGCCATTACACCTGGTGGTCCAACCGCGGCCAGGCTTGGAAGAAGAACGTGGGCTGGCGCATCGACTACCAGGTGGCGACGCCCGGCGTGGCGGCGACGGCGGTGCGCGAGTCGATCTACAAGCGCCGCCGCTTCTCCGATCACGCGCCGCTCACCATCGACTATGACTACCCGATCTAGCGGCATCCGGCCCTATTTCGAGGCGGCGCCGCTTGCGGCCCTCTTCCTCGGCATCTCGTCGGGATTCGCGTTCGCCATGATCGGCGCCACGCTCACCACGCGGCTCGCCCAGAACGGCATCTCGAAGAAGGAGGTGACCGCTTTCGCGCTGACGTTCCTCGCCTACAACTTCAAGTTCCTCTGGGCGCCGCTGATCGACAACGTGCGCCTGCCGCTCATCGGCCGCTTCGGCCAGCGCCGCAGCTGGCTGTGGCTGGTCGGGGTCCTGGTGATGCTCGCGGTCGCCTTTCTCGGCATGACCGACCCGAAGGAAGCGCTGTTCACCGTGGCCGTCGCCGCCATCGTGCTCGGCATCGCCGGCGCCACCTTCGACATCATCATCGACGCCTACCGCATCGAGCTGCTCGAGCCGCGCCAGCTCGGCGTCGGCTCGGGCATGTCGCAGTACGGCTGGCGCATCGGCGCGGCGACGGCCGGCGCGCTGGCGCTGGTCCTCGCCCAGCGCTACGGCTGGACCGTCGCCTACATCGCCTGCGCCGCCTTCGCTCTGCCGGCGATGCTGGTCGGCGTGGTGATGGGCGAGCCTCCCCGCCACAAGGAACCCGCGCGCTCGCCCGGGCCGATCGCCGCCCTGGTGGCGTACTTCAGCCCGCTGGTCGAATTTCTCAAGCGGCAGGGCGCGCTCGTCGTTCTGCTGTTCGTGCTGATCCACAAGATCGGCGACACGCTCGCCAACCTTACCCTGCGCCTGCTGTTCGCCGATCTCGGCTTCAGCAATGACGAGGTGGCGTTCTACGATGTCGGCATCGGCTTCGTCGCGCTGCTGGTCGGCATCTTCGTCGGCGGCATCCTCTACGCCCGGCTGGGGATGAAGATCTCGGTGCTCATCAGCCTGGTGCTGATGGCGATCTCGAACCTGAGCTTCGCCGGCCTCGCCGCCGCCGGCCACACCAACATCGGCATGGCCGCGGCGGTCGGCTTCGAGAACTTCGCCAGCGGCATCGGCGGCGTCACGGTGGTCGCGTACCTCTCCGCGCTGTGCAACCTGCGCTTCACCGCAACCCAGTACGCGCTGCTCTCGGCGCTCGCGAGCATCGCCGGACGTTTCCTCACCGGCACGACCTCGGGCGCGATGATCAGCTCGATCGGCTACGTCAACTTCTACGTCCTGACCACGCTCATCGCGCTGCCCGGCGTGTTTCTCTTCTGGTACATGATGCGCTCGGGCCTCGCCGACGTGTCGATCGGCTCCGCCGGCAAGGAAGCCGGCTAGCGCGCGAGCTTCGCGCCCTTCTCGGCCAGCAGCTGCCTCAGGAGGGAGCGATGGCAGCGGCGCTCGTCCTCGCAATAGCACCCCACGCTGAGGTTGGTGGTCTTCGACAGCGCCGCCAGCAGCTCCAGCATCCGCTGCGCGCGCGGATCGCTCATTTCCCTGCGGTAGTTCCCGGCGTACTTGCGCCAGCGAGCATCGGTCCAGGGCATGGACAGCGCCCAGCTCACCCATTTCTGGCTCGGCGCGAGCTCGGGCAGCCAGACGTCGTAGTAATCGAGCCGGGCGTAATCGGACTTGCGCACGCCCCGCGGCGGGCGGCGGGCGGCGCCGATGCGCAGGCCCTCGCCGCGCCGGCGCGCGCTGCCGAGCCGCACTACCCGTAGCGCCAAGGCGTCTTCTGGGCGGCGACGATGTACTGGGCGCCGAGGAACGGCGCCACCGCGGTGCGCGAAAGCGGCAGCAGCGCGCGGTTCATGGCGAGCGAAGCCCGCGGCAGCAATTCCTGCAACGGGAAGAAGATGAAATTGCACGCCCGGCTTTCCAGCTTGCGCAGGCCGGCGGCGGCGAGCTCGCGGTCGAACTTCCAGGGCACGCAGCGGTTGGGCGTCGCTTCGCCGCGGCGGCCCGGCTTCAGGCGGCGGTAGGCGCCCCAGGCGACGTGGTAGGCGCTCGCCCGGTTGGGCAGGGTGATCACCGCCAGGCCGCCGGGCTTCAGCACGCGCGCGATCTCGGCGAGCGCCGCGCCGTAGCGCGGCAGGTATTCGAGCACGCCCATGCAGAGCACGGCGTCGTAGGAGCAATCGGGGAACTGCAGGCGCTCGGTGTCGCCCAGGCCGAACACGCAGCGCTTCTCCAGCGGATGGCCGGCCATGCGCTGCCTGGCGCGCCGCACCATCTCCGACGAGACGTCGATGCCGTGGACCAGGAAGCCCATCGCGACCAGGTCGGGGGTCATGACCGCCGGGCCGCAGCCGACCTCGAGCAGCCGCCCCTTGGTGACGTCGCCCAGCATCTCGATGGCGATGCGTTTCTGGCAGACGAAGGAAAACTGCTGCTCGCGCTCGCGCACGTACTCGAGTGCCAGCGAGTCGAACAGCGCCTCCACCTGGTCCTTTGCCCTGTCCCCGGTCCGCACGGCGTTGTCCATGCGCGGAAGGAAGCAGGCTACGCGCCGCGCGGGCTAGTCCGCCCGGCGCATCGTCAGGCGGCGGTGCAGCGGTACATCGCGACGCTGCCGAAGAGATTCGGCAGGAAGGTGACCGGTCGGCCGGCGTGCAGCACCAGCCGCTCGCGGATGCGCACGCCCAGGCGCCGGCAGAGGTCCTCGAAGTCGGCGATCGTGCAGTGGTGCACGTTGGGCGTCTCGTACCACTCGTAGGGCAGGGTTTCCGACACCGGCATGCGGCCCAGGGCCACCTGCACGCGGGCGCTCCAGTGGCCGAAGTTCGGGAAGCTGACGATGCCCTCGTGCCCGACGCGCAGCATCTCGCGCATCAGGAGCTCGGTGCGGTGGATGGTCTGCAGCGTCTCGGACAGGATGACGCAGTCGAAGGAGCGGTCGCCGAACAGCGAAAGCCCGCTTTCCAGGTCGACCTGCAGGACGTTGACATCGTTCGTGACGCACTCGAGGACCTGGGCGTCGTCGATCTCCACCCCGTAGCCCGGCGCCTGCCGCTGCTGCCACAGGTAGCGCAGGAGCGAGCCGTCGCCGCAGCCGAGGTCGAGCACCCGGGCGCCGGGCGACACCCAGTTGGCGATCGCCGCCAGGTCTGCCCTCATAGATCCACGTTGGCGAAGTAGGCGCGCAGGCCGTTGTGGTAGCGCGGGTCTTCCAGCAGGAAGGCGTCGTGGCCGCCCGGCGCGTCGATCTCCAGGTAGGAAACGATGCGCCGGTTGTCGAGCAGGGCCTTCACCATCTCGCGCGAGCGCGCGGGGGTGAAACGCCAGTCGGACTTGAACGAGACGAGGAGGAACGCCGCCTTGGCCCGCGCCAGCGCCGCCGTGAGGTCGCCGCCGTAGTCCGCCGCGGGGTCGAAGTAGTCGAGCGCCTTGGTGATGCGCAGGTAGGTATTGGCGTCGAAGTAGGTCGAGAACTTGTCGCCCTGGTAGCGCAGGTAGGACTCGACCTCGAAGTCGATGTCGAAGTCGAAGCCCGGCTGGCCGCGGCGCAGCACGCGGCCGAATTTCTCCGCCATGGCCTCGCCGGAGATATAGGTGATGTGGCCGATCATGCGCGCGATGCGCAAGCCCCGCGTCGGCACCACGCCCTTCTCGTAGTAATGGCCGCCGTGGAAGTCGGGGTCGGTCATGATCGCCTGGCGCGCCACCTCGTTGAAGGCGA
>DASSPL010000108.1:0-4127 GCA_035699685.1 Burkholderiales bacterium
GATCTTCCCCAGCTCAGGGACTAAAAATGGTGACTGTCACCATTTAACGGGGCTGGCAGACGACGTCGATCAGCGCCGGGGCGCCGCCCTTCACCACCTTCATCGCGCGCTGCAGCGCCGGGGCGAGCTGCTTCGGGTCCGAGATCGGTCCCTCCGCCCACACGCCCTGCGACTGGGCGAGCTTGGCGAAGTCGATCGCCGGGTTGTCGATGATGTTGCCGACCCAGGCGGTGTCGACGCGGCGCTTGTGCAGCGACGCCATGCGCTGCAGGTGCATGACCTCCTGGTAGTAGCCGCGGTTGTTGTGCATGACGAAGAGCAGCGGGATCTTGTGATACGCGGCGGTCCATAGCACGCCGGGGGCGTACATCAGGTCACCGTCCGGCTGGAAGGTGACCGAGAGCCGGCCCTTCTCCTTGTTGGCGAGCGCGGCGCCGACGGCGGCCGGCGCGGCATAGCCGACGCCCTGCCCGCCCGAGCCGCCGAGCATCTGGTGGTGCTCTGTGGTCGGCCACATGCGCCGCGCCCAGGTGACGCGATCGCTCACCACGAGCGACCACGGCTCGTTCTTCACCACCTGCCACACCTCGGCCGTGAGGCGCCCGAGGCTCACCGGGCTCGCGTCCCAGCCGAGCGCGGCCGCCTCACGCGTTCTTTCCCTCGAAGCGTTATAGGCAGCGCGCAGCTTGTCGGCCCGGGCGGAGAAATTCCTTCCCTGCTTGCGGACTTCCTCGATCAGCGCCGGCAGGCTCGCCTGCGCGTCGCCGTTGATCGCGAGATCGGCGTACTGGTAGCGCTGGAAGTCCTGGTAGTTGGAGCGGATGTACACATCCTGCATCGAGATGTGGATGATCTTGACGTCGCTCTTCGCGATCCAGCGCTGCGTCTTGTGCGGATCGTTGAAGCTGTTGAACTCGCCCCACGGCACGCCGACCTCGAGCATCAGCACGACATCGGCGTCGCGCACCAGGTCGCGCCGGCGCGAGGTCTGGCTGAGGTAGTGGGTGGTCGGGAAGTTCATGCGGCCGCCAAGATCGACCACCGGCGCCTGCAGCGCCTCGGCGAGCTCGACCAGCCACTTCACGCCCTGCTGGTCGCGGGCCATGCGGTCGGCGAGGATGACGGGGCTGCCGGCGTTCGCGAGCAGCTTTGCCGCCTCGGCGAGCGCGGCGCGCTCGCCCTGCGGCGGGCGCGACAGCGCGAGCTTCGGGATCTTGAGGCCCTCGGCGTGGATCGCGTCCTCCTGCAGGTCGATGTCGGCGACGATCATCACCGGCTCGTACGGCGGCGTCATCGAGATCTTGTACGCGCGCACCGCCGACTCGGCGAAGTGCTGCAGCGACATCGGATAGTCGTCCCACTTGACGTAGTCGCGCACCATCAGCGCCACGTCCTGCACCGAGTGGTTCCATTCCGTTCCCGGACGGCGCTTGTGCGCGTCGAGGCCGTTGCCGGCGATCACGTACACCGGCACGCGGTCGCACCATGCGTTGTAGAGCCCCATCGAGGCGTGCTGCAGGCCGACGGTGCCGTGCACCATCACCGCCATCGGCTTGCCCGCGGCCTTGGCGTAGCCGTGCGCCA
The DNA here is from genome assembly GCA_035699685.1 of Burkholderiales bacterium. GTDB lineage: Bacteria > Pseudomonadota > Gammaproteobacteria > Burkholderiales > SG8-39 > SCGC-AG-212-J23. The sequence continues at coordinate 1,585 of DASSPL010000108.1, forward strand.
TGCCGACCGCGGATTCCTCGTGCAGGCAGGTGAGGAGCTCGGGTTTCCTGTTGCCGCCGTAATTGACCAGCGATTCGTGCAGGCTCCTGAAGCTCGAGCCGGGATTGGTCGCGATGTAGTCGAAATCGAGCGTCTTCAGGACGTCGACCATGAAGTCCGAGCCCGGGCGCTCGATGACGATGTCGCCGGGCAGCTTCGGCTTTTCGGTTTTTTTCGCGGGCTCGGCAGCCTGCGCAACGGTCGTGGTGGCGGCGGCCGCCGCTGCGGTCTTCAGGAAATCGCGTCGTTCCATGGCCTCCTCCTCGCGAAATATTCTAAACTTCGTCTATATGCAGGAACGTCGTTCGTGAGAGCGGAACAAAACGAGTTTCTGACGCGCACGGGACCGGGCACGCCGATGGGCGAGCTCTTCCGGCGCTACTGGCTGCCGGCGCTCCTCGCGGAGGAGCTGCCCGAGGCCGACTGCCCGCCGGTGCGCGTGCGCATGCTGGGCGAGAAGCTGATCGCTTTCCGCGACACGCAGAACCGCCTCGGCCTGGTCGACGAGTTCTGCGCGCATCGCGGCGTGTCGCTGTGGTTCGGCCGCAATGAGGAGAACGGGCTGCGCTGCCCCTACCACGGCTGGAAATACGACCACACCGGCCAGTGCGTCGAGATCCCGTCGGAGCCGGACAACCCGCGCCTGTGCCAGCGCATGAAGCTGAAGAGCTATCCGCTGGTCGAGCGCGGCGGCGTGCTGTGGACCTACATGGGGCCGCCGGAGCAGCGGCCGCCGCTGCCGGAGCACGAGTGGGCGATGGTGCCGGCGCCTAACCGCTTCGTCTCCAAGCGCTGGCAGGAGTGCAACTGGCTGCAGGCCATGGAGGGCGGCATCGACTCGAGCCACGTCTCGTTCCTGCATCGCTTCACCATGAAGGTCGACCCGATGTTCAAGGGCGCGACGCAGAGCCACAAGTACAACCTCGGCGACCTCGCGCCGCAGTTCGAGGTGGTGGAGTCGCCGGGCGGGCTGTACATCGGCGCGCGGCGCAACGCCGAGAACGACAACTACTACTGGCGCATCACGCAGTGGATCATGCCGAGCTTCACGCTGATCCCGCCGCGCGGCGATCATCCGATCGGCGGCCACTGCTGGGTGCCGATGGACGACGAGAACTGCTGGGCGTGGAGCACCAACCACCACGCCACGCGCGCGCTGACCAAGGAAGAGCGCGAGGCGATGGAAGCCGGCAAGGGCATCCACACGCCGCTCATCCCCGGCACCTTCCGCCCGACCGCGAACAGGGACAACGACTACCTGATCGACCGCAAGGCGCAGAAGGAAGGCCGCACCTTCTCCGGCGTCGAGGGCTTCGCCATGCAGGACGCCTCGGTGCAGGAATCGATGGGCCCGATCCAGGACCGCACGCGCGAGAACCTGGTGCCGACCGACCAGGGCATCATCATGGCGCGCCGCCGCCTGGTCGCCGCGGCCAACGGCCTGAACAACGGCGAGCAGCCGCCGGGCGCCGCGCCCGAGCACACCCGCGTTCGCTCCGCCTCGGTGATCCTGCCGCGCGGCGTGCCTTTCGCCGAGGCCGCCGAAGACGCGCTGATGCCGGAGCCCGGCTCCGCCCACGCCACCGTTTAAATGGTGACAGTCACCATTTATCCGAATTGGTGACAGTCACCATTTAGCGTCAACCAGCAAGCCGCTTTGGCCGTTCACGGTGTATGCCGAGAACGGCGCGCCTTGTGCTTCCAGAAGTTTCCCTTCACGTCGTGCACCGGGGGCACGACCGCGCCGATTGTTTTATCGATGAGACCGACTATGTGTCCTACCTAGTCGCCCTGGGGACGTATGCAGCGCGATTCCGGTGCGCGATACACGCTTACTGCCTTATGACCAATCACGTGCATCTCCTGGTCACGCCACATGACTCAACCGGATGTGCGCTCCTCATGAAACATCTGGCACAGCGTCATTCAAAACGCATCAATGCGAAGCTCGATCGAACTGGAGCCCTGTGGGAAGGCCGGTATTACTCCGGCCTTGTAGCAACCGACGAATACGCCGTGGCTTGTTACCGCTATGTCGAGCTCAATCCAGTGCGTGCGGCTATGGTGGCCCACCCCTCGCAGTATCGCTGGTCGAGCTACAAGGCGAATGTCCTGACTGACCCGCACAGCTTCGTAACGGGCCATCCGTCGTTCCTGGCTCTTGGAACGCACGACCATGCGCGCACTGCGGCGTACAAGGCACTCTGCAACGACCCCCTGAAGCAGGAAATCATCGACGAGATTCGCCGAGCCACTTATGGCGGCCACCGTATGGGCGGACCACGCAAGCGAAGGGGGCGGCCGAAGCGGTCAGCCGAAAATGGTGACTGTCACCAATTAGAAATGGTGACTGTCACCCTTTAAGCGGCTTTTTGCGGCAGCTCCGCCGCTTCCGCGGCGTAGGCCTTCTCCATGTTGGACTTCAATCCATGGCGGGCGAGGGCTTCGCCGAACCATTGCCGGATCTCGGGACGCTCGTCGGCGTAGTCGATCTGGTTGCCGCC
>DASSPL010000109.1:0-9300 GCA_035699685.1 Burkholderiales bacterium
ACGTCCTTCTTGTGCTCGACCAGGCGCTTCGCCTTCTCGATGACCATCTCGGCCACCTGCACGTGGCGGGAGGCCGGCTCGTCGAAGGTGGAGGCGACGACCTCGCCGCGCACCGTGCGCGTCATCTCGGTTACTTCCTCCGGGCGCTCGTCGATCAAGAGCACGATGAGCGTGATGTCGGGATGGTTGGCGGTGAGGGCGTGCGCGATGTGCTGCAGCATCACCGTCTTGCCGGCCTTGGGCGGGCTGACGATCAGGCCGCGCTGGCCCTTGCCGATCGGGGCGACGATGTCCAGCACGCGCCCGGTGATGTTCTCCTCGGCCTTGATGTCCCGCTCGAGCTTGAACTGCTCATCGGGGTGCAGCGGCGTCAGGTTCTCGAAGAGGATCTTGTTCTTGGCGGCCTCGGGCGCCTCGCCGTTGACCTTGTCGACCTTGACCAGCGCGAAGTAGCGCTCGCCGTCCTTCGGTGTCCTGATCTCCCCCTCGATCGAATCGCCGGTATGGAGATTGAAGCGCCGGATCTGCGAGGGCGAGACGTAGATGTCGTCGGTGCTCGCCAGGTAGGAGGTCTCGGGCGAGCGCAGGAAGCCGAAGCCGTCGGGCAGCACCTCGAGCGTGCCGTCGCCGAAGATCGCCTCGCCGCGCTTCGCCACGCTCTTCAGCAGCGCGAAGATCAGGTCCTGCTTGCGCAGCCGGCTCGCGTTCTCGATGCCGTTGGAGACGGCCACCTCGACGAGCTGGGTGACGTGGTGCGACTTGAGCTCCGACAGGTGCGTCGGGATCTTCATCGCGCCTTCGGGCACGGGTCCGGGCGCTATCTGCGCCTCTTCGCGGCGCTGGCCGTCCTGCCGCTCGTTCTGGCGATCGGCTTGACGCTCGTTCTGACGCTGCGAACGCGCTGATTCCGGCTGGGATGCCTGGGACCTGCTCATTTCTCGGGATTGCGCCTAAGAGTTTCTTTCGGCGCTGGAGTTTGCCGCCGCGCCGACCTCGGCGCGGCTCTCAGGACAGAGTAAGGCGTTTAAATATTGCTGTCAAGAAACGCGGTGAGCTGGGACTTGGACAGCGCGCCGACGCGGGTCGCCTCGACGTTGCCGTTCTTGAACAGCATCAGCGTCGGGATCCCCCGGATGCCGAACTTGGCCGGCACCGACTGGTTCTCGTCGACGTTGATCTTCGCGATCTTCAGGCGGCCTTCGTACTCCTTGGCCACTTCGTCGAGGATGGGGGCGATGGACTTGCAGGGGCCGCACCACTCGGCCCAGTAGTCGACCAGCACCGGGGTGTCGGACTTCAGGACCTCGGGGTCGAACGTCTCATCGGTCACATGCTGGATTGCCTGACTGCTCATGTTTCTCCATGGGGGGTCTTGCGGGAAGGCCGCTATTATGAGCCTTAGTCGTGACACGGTGATAAACTCTTGATCGACAATGACTTACGTCGTCACCGAGAGCTGCGTCAAGTGCAAATACACCGACTGCGTGGACGTCTGCCCGGTCGACTGCTTCCGCGAGGGGCCGAACATGCTGGTGATCGACCCCGACGAGTGCATCGACTGCACGCTGTGCGTGCCCGAGTGCCCGGTCGAGGCGATCTTCGCCGAGGACGACGTGCCCGACGCGCAGAAGGAATTCATCGCGCTCAACAAGGAGCTCTCGCAGCGATGGAAGCCGATCATCGAGCGCAAGCCCGCGCCGGCGGACGCCGACGAATGGGCCAAGGTGAAGGAAAAAAAACATCTCATCGAGAAATAGCAGCGCAGCAATTTGCCGCGACGCAATAAAAATGTCGGTGTAATGACCACAGTGGTTTTGAAATATCACCCGCCCGAAAAATTCTTTGGCGTCGTAACACTTTTGAAAGCTTGGCGGCGTAACCTGTTTCCTCAGTTCTCAAGGAGGGATGAATGGAACAAGGACGCCTCGCTTTCACCGCCGTCTACCTGAAGTCGAACCACGGCTATATCGGCTTCATCGAGGAGCTGCCCGGCGTGAACTCCCACGGGCGCACCCTGGACGAAGCCCGCGAGACGTTGCAGAAGCTGGCGGCCGTGGTGTTCGACGAAGAGCGGCGCGAGGCGGAAGAGCTGATCGCAGGGAAAGACGTCGTGCGCGAATCGTTCTTCGTGCCGATCCCCCGCGCCTAGGTCGTCCCCGCTCCACGAAAGGGCCCCCGAGCGGGGCCCTTTTCATTTCTGCTGCACGATCCAGCCGGCGATTCTCTCGGCGTCGGCCGGCGATACCCCGGGGTTGGGCGGCATCGGCACCGGGCCCCACACTCCCTGGCTGCCTTCGCGGATCTTCGTCGCCAGCGTCGCGGCGTCCGCCGCCGAGTAGCGCTGGGCGACCTGGCGGAAGGCCGGCCCGACCACCTTCTGCTCGAGCGCGTGGCAGCCGGTGCAGCCATTGGCATTGAGCAGGGCCTGCACGGCGTCGCCGCCGCCGGCGAGCGTATCGGCGGAGGCCGCCGGCGCCGGCTTGTCGCGGTTGTAGTACGTGGCGAGGTACTCGAGGATCACCTGCATCTCGGCATCCGTCATCGGCGTGCCGCGCTCCTTCATGTTCTTCAGGTTGTCGGCCCACTCGTCGCGCGACAGCTTCGCGCGCCGGATGTGCTGCAGCTCATGGCAGATGATGCATTTGTTCTCGGTGAGCGTGGACCCGGGACCGGGGATCAGCCGGTCCTGCGCCCACGCTGTACTCACGACAAAAAACAATACCGCCGCGCTAAGCCTCAACCAGCACCCCGACCCGATGCCAGCCGTTCCAGAAGTAGCCGAGCGGATTCCACGCCGGGATGGCCGGCTGCGCGTTGCCGCGGTCGTCCCACGCGCGCGCCAGCACCGTGGTGTAGCCCGGGGCCTTCGGCTCGAACGCGTAGGTGAAAGTGCGCCACGCGTACTTGTCGCCGGCTTTGGCGAGCTCCGCGCGCTGCCACGTTTTGCCTTCGTCGGTCGAGATCTCGACGCGATCGACCGCGCCCTCGCCGACCCATGCGCGGCCGCGCACCGTCGTGCGGCTGCCGGCCTTGACGCGCGCGTTCGGCGCTGGGGAGGTGATCATCGACTTGATCGGCCAGGCCTCGGTGCTGACCGCGTCGGGCGGCATCTTGGTGCCGGGCTCGACCGGATGGCGCGGGATGCGGTAGCTCGAGTCCATGAACGTGCCCTTGAAGGGCGCGTCGAGCACCATCAGCGTGTGCAGCCATTTGGTCGAGGCCGAGCCGACCCACCCCGGCACCACCAGGCGCAGCGGATGGCCGTGCACGAAAGGCAGCGGCTCGCCGTTCATCGCCCAGGCGACCAGCGTGTTCTCCTCCATCGCCTTCGACATCGGCACCGAGCGGATCACCGGCGCCACGGTGGCCACCATGCCGGGGTCGCCTCCCTGTCCCGCGACATGCGCCGCGCCGGGCTTGAGTCCCGCGGCCTTCAGGATGTCGCGCAGGCGCACGCCGCCCCACTTCGGGCAGCCCATGCCGCCGGTCTCGAGCCAGCGCGTGCCGCTCGCGTCCGGCCTGAACGCCGAGCGGCCGGAGCCGGCGCACTCGAGCATCCCCTGGATCTGCACCGTCGGGAACGCCTTCGCCAGGTCGAACACCGACCACGACAGCTCCCTGTCGACCAGGCCCTTGATCGTCAGCCGGTGCGCGTTCATGTCGAGCGCCGGCGTGAGCAGGTTGTTGCGCACGAACATGCGGTCGTTAGGCGTGACGTCGAAGTCGTGCTCGTGCGCCGGCACGCTGCCGGTGAGCGGCCGCTCCGAGTGCCACTGCATGCTCTTCACCTTCTCCGCCTTGACCTGCTCGTTGGTCAGCGTGCCCGCGGGTTGCGGCGGCTGCTGCGCGCCAGCCTTGCCGATGGTGAGGGCTAGCGCCCCGGTTCCTGCCAGGAAGTCGCGTCGCTGCATGTTCTCCTCCTCCTTCTAATGGTCGTAGGCGCCGGGGCGCACCTTGCCCCGGAAGACCCGATAGGAATAAATCGTATAGCCAAAGATGAATGGAATCACCAGCAGCGCGCCGATGCCGACGAAGGTGAGCGCGCTGTCGTGCGCCGCCGCCTGCCAGATCGTCAGGCGGTCGATCACCACGTAGGGGAAGAGGCTGTAGGCCAGGCCGGCGAAGGACAGAGCGAAGATGCCTGCGGCGCAGGCATAGGGCTGCCAGTCGCTTTTTCCCAGGGATCTAAGCAGCAGGAAGCCAGACGCCAGCGTGGCGAGCGGTAGCGCCATGAGCCACAGCGTGCGCGGAAAGTCGAACCAGCGCTCTCGCACCGTCTCGCTGACGAGCGGCGTGCCGAGGCTCACCAGCGCGACGCCGAGCGCGACCCACATCAGGCCCCATTTCGCCCACTGGATCGATTTTTCCTGCAGCGCCCCTTCGGTGCGCAGCACGAGCCACGTGGCGCCGAGCAGGACGTAGCCGCCGCAAAGGCTCGCGCCGACCAGCACGGCGAACAGCCAGTACCCGGCGCCCGGCTCGAAGCCGGTGACGTAGCGCCCGAGCATGAATCCCTGCGCGAAGCTCGCCAGCGTCGAGCCGGCCCAGAAAAGCCAGTTCCACAGCTCGCGGTGCCAGCCCTCGGCCTTGATGCGGAACTCGAACGCAACGCCGCGCACCATGAGGCCGACGAGCATCGCGGCGACCGGCAGGTACAGCGCGGTGAGGATCACGCCGTGCGCCGCCGGAAAACCGACCAGCAGCAGGCCGATGCCGAGCACCAGCCAGGTCTCGTTCGCGTCCCAGAACGGCCCGATCGAGCCGACCATCAGGTCCTGCTCCTCGCGCGTCGCCGCCGGCATCAGCATGCCGACGCCGAGGTCGTAGCCGTCGAGCAGCACGTAGGCGAGGATGGCGAAGCCCATCAGCGCGGCGAAGACGAGCGGCAGCGTCTCGCTCATTCGCCCTTCCCCGCGAGGTGCGTGATGACCACCATGAACGCGAGCAGCAGCCCGGCGTAGGTGACGACGTAGGCCGTGAGGCTCGCGCCGAGCTCCGCGCCGCTCGCCTCGCCGACCGCGTCGGCCGTGCGCAGGATGCCGGTGACGAGCCACGGCTGGCGCCCGATCTCGGTGACGATCCAGCCGGCGAGCGTCGCCACCCATCCGGAGAAGGTGAAGCCGGCGAACGTCCACAGCAGCCAGCGCGGCGGCGCGCGCTTGCGGGTGAGCCACGCTCCGACCCACGCGAGAGCGAGCATCAGCAACCCCACCCCGACCATGATGCGGAATGCCCAGAACACCGGCGCCACCGGCGGATGGTCCTCGAACGCGTCGAGCCCTTTCAGCTCGGCGTTGGCATCGTGCGCCAGGATGAGCGACGCCGCCTTCGGCACGATCACCGCGTAGTCGGTGCGCCGCTCCGCCTCGTTCGGAATGCCGAACAGCGTCAGCCCGGCGCCGCGCTCCGTGTGCCAGATCGCCTCGAGCGCCGCGATCTTCGCCGGCTGGTGCTCGAGCGTGTTGAGCCCGTGCAGGTCGCCGACCACGATCTGCAGCGGCACCAGCACGGCGGCGAGGCGGATGCCGAACCTGAGCGTGACGGCCGCGCCGCGGTCGCCGCCTGCCTTCAGCAGCCGCCACGCCGACAGCCCGGCGACGAGGAAAGACGCCGTGATGCCCGAGGCGAGCAGCATGTGCGTGAGGCGGTAGGGAAACGACGGATTGAAGATCACCGCCCACCAGCTCGCCGCGATCAGGCCGTCGGGCGATTCGGTGTGTCCCGCGGGCGTCTGCATCCACGAGTTGAGCGCGAGGATCCAGAACGCCGACACCGTGGTGCCGAAGGCGACGATCAGCGCCGAGGCGACGTGCACCTTGCCCGGCACGCGGTTCATGCCGAACAGCATCACGCCGAGGAACGTCGCCTCGAGGAAGAACGCGGTGAGCACCTCGTAGGCGAGGAGCGGCCCGGCGATGTTGCCCACCGTGTTCATGTAGCCCGGCCAGTTGGTGCCGAACTGGAAGCTCATGGTGATGCCGGTGACGACGCCCATCGCGAACGAGAGCGCGAACACCTTCACCCACAGGCGATACGTGCGCAGCCACGCTTCGTCGCCCGTCACCTCGTAGCGGATGCGGAACCACGCCACGATCCAGGCGAGGCCGATGGTGATCGTCGGGAACAGGATGTGGAAGCCGATGTTCAACCCGAACTGGATTCGGGCCAGCAACAGCGCTTCTTCCATGCCGCTAATATTAGGCCCGATGGATCGCCCCGCCTATAGCAGCGCAGACGAGCGCGAATACCTCGCGCGCGACTGGTGGCGCGACGTCGACACGCTCTGGCACTGGCTTCGCCGGAACATCTCCACCCGCGGCAACGCGCCGGCCATCGTTTCAAACAACGGCCAGCTCAGCTGGCGCCAGCTCGGCGATCGCGTGCTGCGCGTCGCGGCGGGACTGAAGAAGAAGGGCATCGGCAAGGGCGACGTCGTCGCCATCCAGCTGCCCAACGTGCCCGAGTTCCTGATCGCGCATCTCGCGATCAACCGCCTGGGCGCGGTGATGTGCACGGTGCACATGCCGTATCGCGGCGCGGAGATCGACACGATCGTCTCGCACAGCGGCGCCAAGCTTTTTCTTAACCAGCCTGAATTGGAGGAGGCGGAGCCGCTGCCCGACAGCCATCCATCGCCCGACTCGCGCGATCCGTTCCTGCTGCTCTACACCTCGGGCACGACGGCATCGCCGAAGGGCGTGCCGCACCCGTACCGCACCATGCTCGGCAACAGCCGCCTGGGTGCGCGGGAGTTCCAGCTCTCGGCCGAGTCCCGCGTGCTGTGCGCCGCGCCGCTCTCGCACCTCTATGGACTGTTTTCGCTGCACTGCGCCTGGTCGGTCGGCGCGTGCAGCGTGCTGCTGCCCGCCTTCAAGCCCGACGAGCTCGCCGCCGCCGTCGAGAAGCACAAGCCGACCGCGCTGTGGAGCGGGCCGGCGCACGTGGCGGCATGCCGCAACGCGGGTCTGTTCGAGAAGCACGACTGGTCCTCGCTCAGGCTCGCCATCGTCTCGGGCTCGATGGCGCCGCCGCCGCTGGTGCGCCATTTCGCCGAGAAGCTGCCGGGCTGCGCCGTCACGCAGCTCTGGGGCATGACCGAGCTGCAGGCCGCGCTGTACACGCGCCCCGGCGACGGCACCGAGGCGGCGGCGACCAGCGCCGGACGCCCGAGCCCGGGCACGCAGATCCGCATCTCGGAAGAGGGCGAGCTGCAGGTGCGCGGCCCCCTCGCTTTTTCCGGCTATTACCGGAACGAGGAAGCCAATCGCGCCGCCTTCACGCCGGACGGCTGGTTCCGCTCCGGCGACCTAGCGGAGCAGCGCGGCGAGTACTACGCGATTACCGGCCGCATCAAGGACGTCATCAACCGCGGCGGCGTGAAGTTCAACCCGGCCGACGTCGAGGCGCTGCTCGACTCGCATCCGCAGATCCTGCAGTCGGCGATCGTGCCGATGCCCGACCCGGTGCTGGGCGAAAAGGCTTGCGCCTTCGTCACGGTGAAGCCCGGCGCGGCCGAGCCGACCCTGGAGGAAGTGGTCGCCTACCTGCTGGAAAAGCGCATCGCCAAGAACAAGCTGCCCGAGCGCCTGGTGGTGATTGCGGAGATGCCGCTCACGCCGACGCGCAAGATCATCAAGGGCAAGCTGCGCGTTTGAGGCAGGTCAAGCCGCGCCGCGCCGGACGCGGCTAGGCTGGATCCATGAGACGCCCATCGCTCGAGCCGGACGACCTGCTGGCGCTGCTCAACTGGGAGCTCGCCGCGTACGAGGAATGCGCCGGCACGCGCTTCACCTCGATCCGGCCGTTCCCCGCCCGCGACGACATCGGCTGCAACTGGGTCGACGCCGGTTTCGCCACCGACCACCGCATGGCGCTCGACGAGCAGTTCATCGTGCACCACATCGTCGAGCAGACGCGCAGGCGCTTCGACCTGACCATCCATTAGATAGACTGCGGGGGCTTTGCGCTTCGCCCTCGTCGTTACAGCGCTTCTCGGCGCCTCGTACAGCTACGTCGCCTGGCGTCTTGCGCCGAATGCCGCGTGGGCGCTCGCGCTCGCCGTGCCGTTCCTCCTCATCTGGATCGTGCCGGTCGTGTACTGGGGCTCCGAGCGCGGCCGCGAGACGCTCATCGACCACCTCGTGCACCGCGCGAGCTATCTGTCGATGGCGTGGGTCAGCTTCATCCTGGTCCTCACCCTGGCGCTCGACCTGGTCCTGCTGCTCACGTGGGGCAACCCCACCGTGCGGATGGCCGGCGTGCCCGTGGTGCTCGCGGGCTCGGTGGCCGCCGTGGCGATCGGGGCCGCGGCCGCGTTCCGCGGCCCGCACATCCGGCGCGTCGACATCCCCTTCGCCGGCCTGCATCCGGACCTCGACGGGCTGCGCATCGTGCAGATCAGCGACCTGCACGTCGGCCCGAACATCGGGCGGCGCTATGTCGAGCGGGTGGTGGAGTTGTCGCAATCGCTCGACCCGGACATGGTCGTGCTGACCGGCGACATCGTCGACGGCCCGGTCGGGCGCCTCGCCGGCGACGTCGCGCCGCTCGCGAATCTGCGGAACGCCCACTTCATCCTCGGCAACCACGACTGCTATGCCGGCGCGGATGTCTGGATGCAGCACTTCCGCGAGATGGGCATGACGGTGCTCGCCAACTCCAATGTGATCTTCAGGAAAGGCAACGCGAGGCTGCTCGTAGGCGGCATGGTCGATCCGGCGTACGGTCGGCTGCGCCCGGAGATCTCGGTGACCGAGGAGGCCGATTTCAAGCTGCTGCTCGCGCACAACCCGCGCCTCGCGCCCAGGGGCGAGAAAGCCGGCTTCGACCTGCAGCTCTCCGGCCACACGCACGGCGGGCAGTTCTTCCCGTGGACGCTCGCCGTGCGGCTGGTGCACGCGCCGCACGTCTGGGGCCTGTCGCAGGAAGGCGCGATGAAGGTCTATGTGAGCGCCGGCACCGGCACCTGGGGCCCGCCGGTGCGCTTCGGCACGAGCCCCGAGCTGACGCTCATCCGGCTCGTAAAGCGATGAAACGGAAGGCGCGCTATTCCGTATATGTGGTCGAGCTCTCGCCCGAGGTGCTGCAGCGCGGCAGGTTTCGCCGGGCGAACCCCGGCTACGACGCCACCAAGCCCTGCGTCTACGTCGGCATGACCGGCCTCGACCCGGACGTGCGCTTCGACAAGCACAAGGCCGGCATCCAGGCGAACCGCTACGTCATGCTCTACGGCCTGCGGCTGCTGCCGCAGCTCTATCAGGCCTACAACCCCATGCCGTACGATGGCGCACGCGACATGGA
>DASSPL010000110.1:0-3153 GCA_035699685.1 Burkholderiales bacterium
ACCCTGAGATGCCAGTAGCCCTTGCCCGCCGCCCACTTGGCGAGGTCGGTATAGACGCCCTTGCGGTTGATCACCAGCGGGGCGAGCAGCGACACCTGCTTGCCGCGGTATTCGCGCATGATGCGCGCGGCGATCACTTCCGGGCTTTGCGGCTCGATCGGCACTTCGCAGTCGGGGCAGTACTGCGTGCCCAGCTTCACGAACAACAAGCGCAGGAAGTGGTGCACTTCCGTGAGCGTGCCCACCGTCGACTTGCGCCCGCCGCGGCTCGTGCGCTGCTCGATCGCCACCGTCGGCGGGATGCCGAAGATGGCGTCGACGTCCGGGCGCGAGGCGGCCTGCACGAACTGGCGCGCATAGGCGTTCAGCGATTCGAGATAGCGGCGCTGCCCCTCGTTGAAGAGGATGTCGAAGGCCAGGGTGGACTTGCCCGAGCCCGACACGCCCGTAACGACTGTGAAGCGCCCGCGCGGGATCTCGACGTCGATGTTCTTGAGGTTGTGCTCGCGCGCGTTGTGGATCTTGATGACGTTGCCGAGGTAGCGGGCGCTCGGCTCCTTTACTGCAATCGGCGCCAGCGACCCGATCCTGGCCTCGTATTCCCGCATTGCCTTGCCGGTATGCGACGACGCATGCGCCATGACCTGCTTCGGCGTGCCCTCGCAGACGACGTAGCCGCCGGCGTCGCCGCCTTCAGGGCCCAGGTCGATGATCCAGTCCGACGAGCGGATCACGTCCAGGTTGTGCTCGATGACGACCAGCGAATGGCCGGCGTCGAGCAGGTGGCGGAACGCGCGCAGGAGCTTCGCCACGTCCTCGAAGTGGAGCCCGGTCGTCGGCTCGTCGAACAGGAACAGCTTGGGCTCCGAGCCGCGCTCGGTCTCCGCGAGGTAGCCCGCGAGCTTGAGCCGCTGCGCCTCGCCGCCCGACAGCGTCGGCACCGGCTGGCCGAGCTTCAGGTAGTCGAGCCCGACCTCGACCAGCGGCCAAAGGCGCTGGTGCAGCTCCTCGTGGTTGTTGAAGAAGCGCGCCGCTTCCGACACCGTCATGTCGAGGACGTCGGCGATCGACTTGCCGCGATAGAGCACCTCGAGCACTTCCGGCCGGTAGCGGCGGCCGTCGCAGTCGGGGCAGCGCAGGTACACGTCGGAGAGGAACTGCATCTCGACGTGCTCGAAGCCGTTGCCGCCGCACGCGGGGCAGCGGCCGTTGCCGGAGTTGAAGCTGAAGGTGCCGGGCGTGTATGCCCGTTCCTTCGCCGCCGGCGACTTGGCGAAGAGATCCCGGATGCAATCGAAGGCGCCGACGTAGCTCGCCGGGTTGGAGCGCGTCGTCTTGCCGATCGGCGACTGGTCGACCAGCACCACGTCGCTCACCTGGTGCGCGCCCTTCAGCGCCTTGTGCGCGCCGGGCGTCTCGGTCGGGCGGCCCTTGTGCTTGAGCATCGCCGGATACAGAACGTCCTGCACCAGCGTCGACTTGCCGGAGCCGGACACGCCGGTCACGCACACCAGCCGCTCGAGCGGGAAGCGCACGTCGACCGACTTGAGGTTGTGCTCGGCCGCGCCTTCAAGCGTGAGGAAGGTGCGCGGCGCGGCGGGCTGCCGGTCGAGGATCGCCTTCTTGCGGCCGGCGAGGTAGTCCGCGGTGAGCGTGTTCTCGCGCGCGAGCTTCTCGGCGGGGCCGAAGAACACGATCTCGCCGCCGCGCTCGCCGGGTCCCGGTCCCATGTCGAGGATGCGGTCGGCGGCGAACATGATCTGCGGATCGTGCTCGACCACGACGAGCGAGTTGCCCGCGTCGCGCAGGCGCTGCATCACCTCGATGACGCGTCCCATGTCGCGCGGGTGCAGTCCGATCGACGGCTCGTCCAGCACGAAAAGGGTATTGACCAGGGACGTGCCGAGCGCCGTCGTCAGGTTGATGCGCTGGACTTCGCCGCCCGACAGCGTGCGCGACTGGCGGTCCAGGGTCAGGTATCCCAGGCCGACCTCGCACAGGTAGCCCAGGCGCGTGCGCACCTCGGTGAGCAGCAGGTCGGCCGCCTCGTCCATCGGCGCCGGCAGGCTTATCTTTTCGAAAAAACTCCTTACGTCGGAGACCGACATGAGCATCAGCTCATGGACCGATTTCCCGTCCAGCCTCCAGAGGAGCGAATCCGGCTTGAGGCGCGTGCCGTGGCACGACTCGCACTCGGTATAGGCGCGGTACTTCGACAGCAGGACCCGGATGTGCATCTTGTAGGCCTTGCTCTCGAGCCACTTGAAGAAGCGGCGCACGCCGTACCAGACGCCCGGCCAGGACTTGCGCCAGCTCACCCACTCGGGCTCGCCTTCCAGCACCCAGAGCTTCTGCTCTTCGGTGAGGTCCCGGAAGGGGACGTCGAGCGGCATCTTGCGCTTCTTGGCGTACTTCTCCAGGTCGTCCTGGCACTCCTTGAAGCTCGGGCTCTGCCACGGCCGCACCGCGCCTTCGCGCAGCGTCTTCGACTCGTCCGGCACCACCAGCCCGAAATCCACGCCGATCACCCGGCCGAAGCCGCGGCAGGCGTCGCAGGCGCCTATGGGGGAGTTGAACGAGAACGCCGCCGGCGTCGGCTCGGCGTAGTGGATGTCGCAGTCGGCGCAGTGCAGGTCCGAGGAGAACCGATAGGGCGTTAAATGGTGACTGTCACCATTTTCCCGGTAGATGTTGACTCGCCCCTGGCCGACCCGCAGCGCCGCCTCCAGGGCGTCCATGATGCGCGCCGGCTCGGTGGAGGAGACCTTGATGCGGTCCTGGACGACCTCGATGCAGTCCGGCGTCTTCTGGTGGATGCGCGTGTAGCCCTGCGCCTCGAGAAGCTGCAGCACTTCCTTTTCGCTGAAGTTCTTCGGCACCGGGATCGGGAAGGTGACGAGCAGGCGCTCGTCGGGCTGCTTCTTCAGGTGCTCGTAGATGGAGTGGGGCGTATCCCGGACGACCGGCTTGCCGCACCCCCGGCAATGCAGCTTCGCGGCGCGGGCGAAGAGTAGCTTCAGGTGGTCGTTCAGCTCGGTCATCGTCCCGACCGTGGAGCGCGAGGTGCGCACCGGGTTGGTCTGGTCGATGGCGATGGCCGGCGGGATGCCCTCCACGGCGTCGACCTGCGGCTTGTCCATGCGGTCGAGGAAC
>DASSPL010000111.1:0-2385 GCA_035699685.1 Burkholderiales bacterium
TGGAAGTACTGGAACCACTCGAAGCCCGCGCGCCACGCCGAGATCGCGCGCGCCTATTCGCAGGTCATCCACCACTGCGTCGAGGAGCACGAGGCGCTGATGCGCGACGCCGGCGCCGAAAAGCTCGCACGCCCCACCGGCTGGATGAAGGCCTTTCGCACCAATCGCGAGCGCGACAAGCGCTTCGCCGAGGCGGAGCGGTGGAAGCGGGAATTCGGACTCAACTACCGCACGCTGGATGCGCCGACGCTGCAGGCCGAGGAACCTCACCTCGCCCCGGTGCTGTGCGGCGCGCTGCACTGGACCGATCCGCTGGCGATCGTCGATCCGCAGATGCTCGCGCTTTCGTATCTGGGTCTGTTTCAAAAGCTGGGCGGGCGCTTCGTCCAGGGCAACGCCGCGAGCCTCGAGCCCGGATGGACGGTAAGGACGGTGGAGGGCCAGGTTACGGCGCGCGATGTCGTCGTCGCGCTCGGGCCGTGGGCCGACGTGGTGACGAAGCGCCTGGGCTACGACATCCCGCTCGCCGTGAAGCGCGGCTACCACATGCACTACCGGGCGGCCGGGAGCGCGGTGCTGAACCACCCGCTCCTCGACCACGAGCGCGGCTATTTCCTCGCGCCGATGAGCCGCGGCATCCGCCTCACCACCGGCGCGGAGTTCGCGCTGCGCGATGCGATCCGCACGCCGGTGCAGCTCGGGCGCGCCGAGCCGATCGCGCGCGAGCTGTTCCCGCTCGCCGAGAGGCTGGACAACGAGCCCTGGATGGGCTCGCGGCCGTGCACGCCGGACATGATGCCGGTGATCGGCCCGGCGCACCGCCACAGGAACCTCTGGTTCGCCTTCGGCCACGCCCACCACGGCCTCACGCTCGGCCCCGTCACCGGCCGCCTGATCGCCGAGATGGTGTGCGGCGAGAAACCCTTCATCGACCCGACCGCCTACCGCGCCGACAGGTTCTGAACCAGCTTTGCAGCGCGCTCGAGCTCGGCGCGCGAGTTGAGGATGTCAGGGCAGAAGCGTACGTACTCGCCGCGTGCGTCGACCTTGACCCCCTGGGCCTTAAGCTCTTCCACCAGCCTGGACGCATCCGGTCGGGCGAGGGTAATGAAAGCGCCGTGATCCTCATCGGCGCCTTCCGCATCCGGCAGCATTGAAGCGAGCAGGCGCTTCTGCTCGAGGTTGTAGGCGCGCAAGCGTTCCACGCCCAGCTCGATAATCAATTCCAATCCGGCGAGGGCCTGGAACGGTCCGAGCACCGGCGGCGTCGACTCGAGCCAGGAGTCGCCGCCCGCTGCGTATTGCGGCGGGTTCGGGCGTTGATAGGAGAACACGTCCTTCTTGGCGAACCAGCCCGTGTCCAGCGTGCGCCGCTCGTGGTGGCGTGGATGCACGTAGAGCCAGCACACGCCCGGGCCGCCGCGCAGGTACTTGTAGGAGCCGCCGACGGCGAAGTCGACGTCCAGCGCCTGCACATCGAGCGGCAGCACGCCGGCGTGGTGGTAGACATCGATCAGCACGCATGCACCCATGGAGCGCAGCTTGCGGACGCAGTCCGCCAGGCCGGGGAATACCGCCCCGGTGCGGAAGGCGACGCTCGACAGCACCACCAGCTCGCACGGCTCGGCGCGGAATTCGTCGAACGGCAGCGTCTTCAGGTCGATGCGGCCCTTCTCGCGGTAGACGCGCAGGATGAAGTCGAGCGAGTCGAACTCGGCGTTGGTCGACAGCACGCGCGGCTTGCCGGCAAACGAGTTGAGCACCGCCCGCAGGCCCTGGCCGGCGCTGGTCTTCGGCACGATGCAGTCGGGCGAAGGCGCGTTGACGACCTTCGCGGTCAGCGCGCGCCACTCGTCGCGCTTCGCGATCCACAGGTCCCAGGCTTCGCCCACCTCGCGGTACCAGGCGTCCAGCGCCTGCGCCACGTCGGCGGCGGTGCGGTCGGGCGGGCGGCCGAGCGAATGGTTGGCGAGGTAGATCTCCTGCTGCCCGAGCACGCGCGAGAAGCGCGGCCACACCTCGGCCTTCAGCCACGCTTCATTCAATGCGGGTGCGGACTTCAATCAGCTCCGGGAAGAGGGACACCTCGAGGGTCTTGCGCAGGAAGCCGACGCCGGCGGTGCCGCCGGTGCCGCGCTTGAAGCCGATGATGCGCTCCACCGTCTTCACGTGGCGGAAGCGCCAGAGCTGGAAGTTCTCCTCGACGTCGACCAGCTTCTCGCACATGTCGTATTCGGCCCAGTACGACTCGGGGTTCTCGTAGACGGTCTTGAACACCTCGACCACCTGCGGATGCGACTGGTAGGGCTGCGACCAGTCGCGCTCGACGCGCTCCTTCGGCACCGGCAGGCCGCGGCGCGCGAGGTAGCGCAGGTATTCGTCGTA
>DASSPL010000112.1:0-6604 GCA_035699685.1 Burkholderiales bacterium
TCGATAGCCTGCTGGCGGCCGACCGCGACGCGCTGCGCGCGCAGAAGGATCTGCTGCACCTGTGGCAGGAGCAGCCGCTCGCGGCGAGCGTGGCGGCGAGCATCGACCGCTTTGCCCGGTCTTACGCCGGCGGGCGGCCGAACCAGCGGATAAGGCATACAATATCTAGGGCGAAAGCCGCGAAAGAGCACTAAATACATGGCAAAGCAGGCGGTCTACGACGCATCGGCGATCCAGGCGCTGAAGGGCCTCGAGCCCGTGCGCCGCATGCCGGGGATGTACACGCACACCGTGCATCCCCTGCACATCGTCCAGGAGGCGATCGACAACGCGGTCGACGAGGCGCTGGCCGGCTACGGCAAGCGCATCACCATCACCGTGCGCAAGGACGGCTCGGTCGAGGTCGAGGACGAGGGGCGCGGCATCCCCGTCGACATGCACCCGGTGGAGAAGAAGCCGGCGGTCGAGGTGGCCTTCACCATGCTGCATGCCGGCGGCAAGTTCTCGCGCTCGGGCGACGGCGTGTATCACATCTCCGGCGGCCTGCACGGCGTCGGCGTCGCGGTCTCCAACGCGCTGTCGAAGCGCTGCGAGGTGACCGTCTACCGGGGCAACGAGAAGCACACCATCGCCTTCGAGGGCGGCGAGCTCAAGCAGAAGCTGCGCTCGGAGAAGACCAAGGAAAAGCGCAGCGGCACCGTGGTGCGCCTGTGGCCCGATCCGAAGTACTTCGACTCGCCGAACATCCCGCTCGCCGAGCTCGAGCACCTGGTGCGCTCGAAGGCCTACCTGCTGCCGGGCCTGACCATGGTGCTCGAAGCCGAGGGCAAGGAGCGCAAGCAGTGGAAGTACGAGCGCGGCATGGCGCAGTACTTCGAGTTCATGCTGCAGGGACGCGAGCTCGTCGCTCCCATGTTCATGGGCGAGCGGTATTTCCAGCAGACCGACATCGCCGAGATCGAGCCCGGCGAAGGCGCCTCGTGGGCCATCGGCTGGGTCGGCGACGGCGACATCTTCGCCGAGAGCCACGTCAACCTGATCCCGACGCGCTCCGGCGGCACGCACGAGGCGGGCTTCCGCTCCGGCATCTTCGAGGCGCTGTCGGCGTTCATCGAGACGCGGGCGCTCGCGCCCAAGGGCGTGAAGATCATCGCCGAAGACCTCTGGCAGCGCGCCTGCTTCACGCTATCCGCGCGCATCGTGCGCACGCAGTTCCACGGCCAGACCAAGGAAAAGCTCACCACGCGCCACGCGGCGAAGCTGCTCGAGATGTGCGTGCGCGACGCCTTCGAGCTGTGGCTCAACCAGCATCCGGACGACGGCAAGAAGATCGTCGAGCTCGCCATCGAGCAGGCGATGGCACGCCTGTCCAAGGGCAAGAAGGTCGAGCGCAAGAAGTCGAGCGGCATCGCCACCCTGCCGGGCAAGCTCGTCGACTGCGCCTCCGGCGATGTCACGCGCAACGAGCTGTTCCTGGTCGAGGGCGACTCGGCCGGCGGCTCGGCGAAGGAAGCGCGCGACAAGGAGACGATGGCGCTGCTGCCGCTGCGCGGCAAGGTGCTGAACACCATGTCGAAGGACAGCCGCACCGTGCTCGCCAACAAGGAGCTGCAGGCGATCGCCACCGCGATCGGCGTCGACCCGCACGGCCCGGAAGACGCGGTCGACCTGTCCGGGCTGCGCTACGGCAAGATCATCGTGATGACCGACGCCGACGTCGACGGCGGCCACATCCAGGCGCTGCTCCTCACTTTCTTCTTCATGCACGCGCCGAAGCTGGTGGCGAGCGGGCATGTCTACGTGGCGCAGCCGCCGCTCTACAAGGTCGAGGTGCCGTCGCAGGGCAAGGGCAAGCCTGCGCGCCGCCTCTATTGCCTCGACGACGATGAGCTCGCCGAGGTGCTGGCGCAGCTGAAGAAGGAGAAGGTGAAGGACGGAAGCTGGGAGATCTCGCGCTTCAAGGGCCTCGGCGAGATGAGCCCCGAGCAGCTGTGGGAAACCACCATGAACCCCGACACGCGCCGCCTGGTGCGCATGCAGCTCGACGCCAGGGAGCTGAAGAAGGTGCGCGCCACGTTCGAGCTGCTGATGGACTCCGGCGAAGCCGAGGGCCGGCGCAACTGGATGCGGGAGCACTGGAAGACCGTGGAGGCCGACGTCTGACACAACCGCGGGGTCGGAATGGCGACGAAGAAGAAGCAGAAGCCAGTTTGGGAACGCGCGTACAAGGGCCATGTCCTCTGGCTGGGCAAGCAGAAGCTCGGCAAGGTCACGTTGCTCGAGAAGGACCACTACCGCTGGGAAGCCGCCGGCCGGCTGGGCAACGCCGCGGACCTGGACAAGGCGAAGAAGGCCGTCGAGCTGGCGGTCGCCATGGCCGACAAGCAGCTCGACCTGTTCCAATGAAAGAAATGGTGACTGTCACCATTTAAGGATCTATGGACGACACGCAGACACTGGACCTGTTCACCCCCGATAACGGCGACGAAGCGGCGCCGATCGAGCAGCACGCGTCGCATGCCTACCTCGGCTACGCCGTCTCCACGGTCAAGGCGCGGGCGCTGCCGGAGATCGCCGACGGGCTGAAGCCGGTCCAGCGCCGCATCCTCTACGCCATGGGCGACACGCCCGGCGGTGCGCAGACGTTCTCCAAGTGCGCCCGCTATGTCGGCGAGGTGCTCGGCAAGTACCACCCGCACGGCGACTCGTCGACCTACGAGGCGCTGGTGCACCTCGCGCAGCCGTTCTCGATGCGCTATCCCCTGATCGAGGGGCAGGGCAACTTCGGCTCGCGCGACGGCGATGCGCCGGCGGCGTACCGCTATACCGAGGCCCGTCTCTCCCGGTACGCGGAGCTGATGCTGGCGGAGATCGGCGAAGGCACCGTCGACTTCGTCAAGAACTACGACGGCAAATTCGACGAGCCGGCGCTGCTTCCCGCGCGCCTGCCCTTCGGGCTGCTCAACGGCTCGTTCGGCATTCCGGTCGGCTTCTCGACGCGGATCCCGTCGCACAACCTGAAGGAGGTGGCGGAGGCCGCGGCGCACGTCATCAAGCACCCGAAGGCGAAGGCCGAGGACATCCTGGAGATCATGCCGGGGCCCGACTTCCCCGGCGGCGGCCAGGTGATCTCGCCGTCCGAGGAGCTGAAGCAGGCCTACGAGACTGGGCGCGGCTCGCTGCTCCTGCGCTGCAAGTGGGAGCGGGAAAACCTGGCCCGCGGCCAGTGGCGCGTGGTGGTCACCGAGCTGCCGCACGGCGTGTCGGTGCGCCAGGTGATGGAGGAGATCGAGGCGCTCGCCAATCCGAAGCCGAGCTTCGGCAAGAAGGAAGTCACGCAGGAGCAGAAGCGGCTGAAGCAGTTCATCCTCGACCAGGTCGAGTCGGCGCGCGACGAGTCGGACCGCAAGTCGAAGCTGCGCCTCGTGATCGAGCCGCGTTCCTCGCGCCAGAGTCCCGAGGAGATGATGGCCGCGCTGATGGTCCACACCTCGCTCGAGACGCGCTACGCGCTCAACCTGACCTGGCTCGGCCTCGACGGCCTGCCCGAGACCAAGGGCATCGTCGACGTGCTGCGCGAGTGGGGCGAGTTCCGCGTCAACACGGTGCGGCGGCGCACCCAGTTCCGCCTCGACCGCGTGCAGGAGCGCATCGAGATCGTGCTCGGGCGCCTCCTCGCCTACGCCAAGATCGACGACATCATCAAGCTGATCCGCGCGAGCGACGACCAGCCCGAGGCGAAGCAGAAGCTGCAGGACAAGTACAAGTTCACCGAGCGGCAGGCGGAGGACATCGTCAACCTGCGCCTGGGCCAGCTCACCAGGCTCGACGGCATCAAGCTGAACGACGAGCGCAAGGGGCTGGAAGCCGAGCGCAAGGAGCTGAAGACGCTGCTCGGCGACGAGAAGGAGCTGAAGAAGCTGGTGGTGAGGGAGCTCGGCGAGGATGCGAAGAAGTACGGCGACGAGCGCCGCACGCTGATCAAGACCGCCGAGCGCGCGCAGATCGAGCGCACGGTGGTCGAGGAGCCGCTCACCGTGATCCTGTCGCGCAAGGGCTGGATCCGCGCGCGCACCGGCCACGGCATCGACGTCACGACGCTCGCCTTCAAGGAAGGCGACGCGCTGCTGCAGACGCTGGAGTGCAAGACCACCGAGACGGTCACCGTGCTGGCCGCGTCCGGCAAGACCTTCAGCATCGCCGCCGCCGACATCCCGAGCGGGCGCGGCGACGGCGCGCCGGTCAACACGCTGGTCAACTCGTCGTCCGATGCGATCGTCTGGATGGCCACCGGCGACCCGGGCCGGCGCCTGCTGATGAACTCGAGCGCCGGCCTCGGCTTCCTCTGCAAGCTCGGCGACCTCGCCTCCAAGACGCGCCAGGGCAAGGACTTCTTCGCCGTGTCGGAGGGCGCCGCGGCGCAGCCGCCTGCGGTGGTCACCGACGGCAGGTACGTGGCGGCGCTCTCGTCCGACGCCCGATTGCTCCTGTTCGAGCTGGGCGAAATCCCCGAGCGGCCCAACGGCGGCGTCGGCGTGCAGCTCCTCGCGCTGCCGGAGAACCTCGTGCTCGCCGACGTCGCGGTCACGGACGGCAAATCGCTCACCGTATCCGGCATTCGCAGAAAGAATCGCGCGGTGGAAACGCTCAACGCCAAGCAGCTCGCCGAGCACATCGGCAAGCGCGCGCAGCGCGGCAAGCTGTGCGACGTCGGCTTCAGGCCCGACCGGCTGGGTGAATGAGCGCCTAAGGCCGCTGAAGCCCGTCTGGGTACCCGCGGCGATCATTCTTGCCGCCGCGGCGCTGGTCTGGCTGGGCAGCGCGCTGCCGCACTCGCTTTCCGGGCTGCGCACCGCAGGCCCGTACGCCGCGCTCGTCGCGCCGCTGTTTCTCGCGTGGTGGTTCAACCGCGGCCGCTCGTTCATCATCGCCGCTTCGCTGGCCGCCGCCTTTGCCGCCGGCCAGACGTGGCCCGTGCCCATCGTCTATGCGGTGCTGGTGGTCCTCGTGCCGCTCAACGCGTCGCTCGCGTTCTGGCGCCCGGAGCGCGGCTCGCGTTACCGCGCGGCCTACAGCTGGCTCGGCCTGCTCGCCCTCGAGGCGGTGATCCTGTGGTGGATCGCGCGCACCTATCCGAACCCCGCCATCCTCGAACAGTGGTGGCTGCGCTCGCCGCCTACGCCGCTCGCCGGCCGCCTGATGTTCGGCCTGGCGTTCGCGCTCGCCGTGTGGCGCGCCTGGCCCGACTTCAAGCCGATCCCGGTTGGCAATGCCGCGGCGCTGGCGGCGTTCTTCCTCGCGGCCGAATGGGCCAGCGCGCCGGGCGCTCACGAGGTCTTCCTGGTCGCGGCCGGCGTGGTGCTGATCGCAGCCCTGCTGCAGGAGTCGCACAGCCTCGCCTTCCGCGACCAGCTCACCGGCCTGCCCGCGCGCCGCGCGCTCGAGGAGCGCATGCGCAGCCTCGGCGAGCGCTACGCGATCGGCATGGTCGACGTCGACCACTTCAAGAAATTCAACGACACGCATGGCCACGACGTCGGCGACCAGGTGCTGAAGCTCGTCGCCGGCCGCCTCGCGCAGGTGGGCGGCGGCGGCATCGCCTACCGCTACGGCGGCGAGGAGTTCAGCGTGCTGTTTCCCGGCAGTGACATCCGCTCGGCCGAGCGGGCGCTGGAGGCGACACGCGCCGCGATCGAGAGCTATCGCATGGCGGTGCGCGGCCCGGACCGGCCGCGCAAGGCCGACGAAGGCGCGAAACAGCGAGGGGCGGGCGCGCCGGAGCAGGTGCTTTCCGTCACCGTCTCCGCCGGCGTCGCCGTCCCCTCGCGCCAGCACGCGACGCCGGCGAGCGTCCTCAAGGCCGCGGACGAAGCGCTCTATCGCGCCAAGCAGGCCGGCAGAAACCGCGTCGGCCGCTAGGCCGGGCGAACCCCCCAGGCGGGCATGGGCGTTGCAAGGGATTTCCCGCTATTTCGTCATCTCACCTGGAGGCGGTCGATGCGCAAAGTTTTCCCGTTCATTCTCAGCGGCCTTCTCGCCGTGTCGTTCAGCCAGATCGCTGCCGCGCAGAGCTCGTCCACGGGCAAGAGCACGAGCTCCGAAGGCAGCGCGGCCGCGGGCGCGAGCAGCGACACCAAGGCGAAGACCAAGACCGCGAATAACAAGAACAAGCGCAAGGTCGACCCGACCTCGGCCGCCGGCGCGACCGAGAAGAGCGATACGGCGAACAAGAGCGAGCCCAGCGCGGCGGCTGGCGCCTCGAAGAAGTCGGAGTAAGGAGCGCGAAGCTTCGTAACGGAGAGCGGGCCGTGCGCCCGCTCTTCTCATTTGGAGGTTCTATGAAACGCGTTTTGCTGATCGCAGTCCTGGCCGCGGCGCTGCCGCTGGCCGCAGAGGAGATGAAGCCCAACAAGGAGCCGGTGCCTTCGCCATCCGACATGCGCGGCGCCACCGGCGAGGATCGTCCGCAGGGCCAGGCGCGCGAGGCGCGCACGCCGAGCCCGAGCGATCTCGCCACCGAGCGCCCGCGCGTCGACGGCGACCGGCGCACGAGCGAGATGCAGGACCCGCGCAGCGCCGGTGCCGGCGGCACGACCCCGGTGCC
>DASSPL010000113.1:0-6060 GCA_035699685.1 Burkholderiales bacterium
GTGAGCGTGGCGACCAGCGCCTCGTCCTCGTTGAAGGCCGAGCCCGACCCCTGCAGCACCATCTTGTTCACGCGCGTGGGCATCTCGAAGTACAGCAGCGCCGCGATCAGGCCGCCGTAGGAGGTGCCCATCGGGCAGAACTGGCCGAACTCGAGCTTGTCGGCCAGCTTCTTCAGGTGCTGCACCGCGAAGGGCTGCGGCGGCTTGCCGCCGGTGTCCACCGGGTCGGTGAATCCCGAGCTGATCATGTCGACCGCGACGACGTAGAACTCGTCCGACCACGCGTCGATGTTGCGCATCCAGACATCGGCGGTGCCGCCGTAGCCGTGGAGGAGGAGCAGGGGATACGCGCCGGGCTTTCCGCCGATCAGGCAGCGCGTGCGGATACCGTCTACGTTGATGAATCGGACCTGCATGACTTTTCCCTAGGCCGCTACGGGTTCCAGGTGCGCTTCGAGCTTCGCCAGCTCGGGGAGGACGAAGGCGCCGTCGCGGACGATGGGTTCGCCGTCGATCCACATAGACTGCATGGTGACGACGGCGTCGGGGTGGTTCTCGCCGCCGCCGGGCTCCCACCAGGGGATGCCGAGGCCGATGGCGTTGCAGCCGGCGGCGCGGATCGACTCGATGAAGGAGCCGCCGTGGAAGCGCGCGGCGGGATGGAAGCCGTGCGAGAAGTGGATGACGTGGCCGTACTTGCCGCCGCCGGCGCGCTTCAGCGCGCGGTCCATCACCTTCAGGTCGGTGCCGCCGCCGGTGACCTCGCGGATCTTGCCGTCGACCTGCATGCGGATCTGCGAGCGCAGCAGGGTGAAGTACTCGTGGAACGCGGCGTCGACCACCACGGTGCCGCGCACGCTTTCGATCTCGGGATAGATCACCGCCGAGCCGGGCGGGGTGTAGGTGCCGGGCTGGTCGACGCGGCGGATCTTGCGCGTCGCGGCGCGGCCGATCTTGAAGGAGACATCGGTGCCGGCGGCGTTGGTCACGCGGCAGGTCTTGCCGAGCGAGCGGTTGACGACGCCGTCGACCGCTTCCTGCAGGTCGAAGAGCTTCGCGAAATCGACCCCGGCGAAGAGCCGTGCGATGCCGCCCGCGTCGAGGTCGTGGAACATGAGGCAGCGAGCGCGCTTCAGCTTCATCGCCTCGGCGTGCACGGCGGAGCCGGCGAGGTACGGGAAGGTGATGTCGAGCCAGACATCGCAGCTCTTCACCGCCGCGCCGAGCGGCTCGGCGACATAGGGGTCGGCGAGCGCGCCCTGGAAGGGCAGCTGCGGGATGGTGAGCACCGCGGCGCGCGCCTTGCACACCTTGGCGGCTTCCAGCAGCGCCTGCACGGCCTTCGGATCGGAGGCCGTATCGGCGGTGATGACCATCTGCTCGCCCGGCTTCACGCACATGAAGTCGCGGACGATGAAGGCCGCGGCTACGGCAAGGCGGGTCTCGTCATTCATGGACCCGATGATAAATGGGGTCTGACCCCATTTAAGCGGCTTTTGAAGAGACTCCTGCGGTACGGGTGCCGGCGCGGGCCGGGTCGATGACGGCGATGAGCTCGAGGATGTCGACCGGCTTGGTGAGGTGGCGGTCGAAGCCGGCCTCGCGGGCGCGGTGCTCCTCGGCGGTGCCGCCGAAGCCGGTGAGGGCGATGAGCAGCGTCTCGGTGCCAAGGCGCTCGCGCATGAGGCGCGCGACCTCGTGGCCGCTCATGCCGGGCAGGCCGATGTCGACGACGGCGACCGACGGGCGGTGGCGCTCGGCGAGCGCGAGGCCTCCCGGGCCGTCGCCGGCGAGCAGCACCTTGTGCTTGTGCAGCTCGAGGGCCATGCGCAGCGTCTCGCGCGCGTCGGGGTTGTCCTCGATGACGAGCACGGTCTGCGGTTGGCCGCCGGCCGCGGGCTGCGCTTCGACCGCCGGATCGGCACGAGCCGCGATGGCGCGCAGGCGCACGGTGAAGGTCGCGCCCTTGCCCTTGCCGTCGCTGTGCGCGCTGACCGTGCCGCCGTGCAGGGTGACGAGCCGCTGCACGAGCGTGAGGCCGATGCCGAGGCCGCCGGTGGCGCGGTCGGAAGTCTGGTCGGCCTGGTAGAAGAGGTCGAACACCCGCGGCAGCTGCTCCGGCGCGATGCCGCGGCCGTCGTCGCTCACCTCGATGACCGCCTGCTCGCCCTTGAGCGAGACATGCAGGCGGATGCGGCCGCCCGGCGAGGTGTAGGTGGCGGCGTTGCTGAGGAGGTTGCCGATGATCTGCTCCAGGCGCGTGGCGTCGCCGAGCACCCAGGTGGGCGAGGCGTCGACCTCGAGGTGGCGCTGGGCGAAGCGGCCGCCGGCGGCGAGCACGCCCGCCACGTGGCGCGCGGTGGCGGCAAGGTCGAGCGCGTCGCGCTCGAGGATGATCTTGCCGGTCATGACGCGGCCGACGTCGAGCAGGTCGTCGATCAGTCGCTTCAGGTGCTGGGTCTGGCGCGCGATGGTGTTGCCGGCGTACTCCAGCTGCTCGCGCGTGTGCTGTTCGCTCTTCACCACCGAGGCGGCGTAGGAGATCGCGGCGAGCGGGTTGCGCAGCTCATGGCCGAGCATGGCGAGGAACTCGTCCTTGGCGCGGTTGGCCGCTTCGGCGGCGGCGCGCGCCTCGCGCTCCTGCTCGAGCGACAGGTCGCGCTGGTACTGCGTGTGGTGCAGGAGCAGGCTCGCCTTCTCGAGCGCCTCGTAGGCGCGGTCGATCTCCGACACGCCGGAGCCGCCGACCTCCAGCAGTCGCTGGCCGCCGGCGAGCTGGCCGGCCTGCGCCTCGAGCGAGGCGAGCGAGCCGGCGATGTGGCGGCCCTTGTAGACCGCATAGGCGATGCCGCCCACCACCACCGCCAGCCAGGCGAGGACGAAGAGCACGAGATGGTTGCGGAACGCGCCGTCGACCGGCGCCGCCGGCGTGGCGAATGCCGTGTGCCAGCCGTGGCGCGTCGGCGCCCACGACGTGTACACCTGCAGCCCGTTCAGGCTGTTGTACTTGCCGATGCCTTCGGGCGTGGCGCGCATGTCGCGCAACAGCGCCTCGGCCGGATCGCTGCCGCGCCGCTGGTCGCCCTCGTGGCTGCGGGCGACGAACTTCCAGTTGCGGTCGAAGATGCCGCCGACGCCGCCCTCGGGCAGGCCCTGCCGGCGCAGCAGCTCGTCGAACCACGAGAGCTTGAGGCTGACGACGAGAATGTGAGTCACCGTTTCGCCGCGGACCACAGGCACGCCGACCGACAGCACCTTCATGCCGCGCACCGGGCTGTCGAAGACGTTGCTGACGACCGGCTGGCGCTGCTCGTAGACCGGGCGCCAGAGGTCGAACATGCGCATCGGCGGCACCTTGTCGCCGTAGGCGTGGTCGGCGCGGAACACCGTCGTGCCGTCGACGCGGAAGGCGAGCAGGTTGTCCCAGTCGGGATTGCTGGCGATGGCCTGGCGCGCCTGCGCGTGCAGGGTGGCGTCGTCGACGCGGCTCGCCGCCCATAGCCGCGCGAAGATCGAGGCGCGCTGGATCGTGCTGTCGAGCGCGTTGTCGACGGCGACGGCGAGCAGGCGCGCCGACTCGATCTGCGCGCGCTCGCGCTGCTCTTCCTGCGCCTGCCAGTGCAGGTAGAGCAGGCCGGCGGCGAAGAGGCCAATGGGCACGATGCATATCAGCAGCACCTGGAACAGGTGCGAGCGAACGGAATGCGGGCGCGCTGACATTGCTCGGGCCGGTTTTGTTCTTCGGGAAACCGAAGTCTAGCTTTTCCTCTTGTCGACAAACGACTACAGCCGTTCGGCGGTGACGGCGTCTTCACAGCGCGCGCGGTGCCGGTAAACTTTCACGCCACTAGAAGAATGAAGACCTCCCAGCGCCGCGAAGCTGCCGTACTCGATATCGCGCTGCTTGGCGCGGCGCTGCTGCCCCTCGCCATCTTCGCGGGCGTCGCGTTTTATACCTACGATCGCGCGCAGGAGGAGGCGAGGGCCGATGCGCGCGCCCGCGCCGAGATGCTGCGCGGGCACGTGTCGAAGCTGGTGCAGGTGAAGACGCTGCTCCTCGAGCGGCTCAGGGACCGCTACGACCCGCTCGACGCGAAGGCCATCGGCGCGCGTCAGGCCGAACACCACCGTTATCTGTCCGAGTGGCGCAACCGCTACCCCGAGCTGCTGGCGATCACCGTGATCGGCGCCGACGGGGTGCCGCTCGCGCACAGCCACTTTTACCCGGTGCCGAAAACCGCGACCGCGGCCGACCGAGACTACTTTCGCGCGCATGTCGAGCGCAATGCGGGCCTGTTCATCTCCGCGCCGCTCGTCAGCCGGCTGGTGAACCAGTCGGGCTTCGTGTTCTCGGTGCGCCGCTCGAGCCGCTCGGGCGAGTTCGACGGCGTGTACAGCGCGTCGATCCGCTCGTCGTACCTGTCGGACTTCTGGGAGGACGTCGCCCACCACGGCGCCGCCGAGGAAACCATCAGCCTGGTGCGCGCCGACGGCACGGTGCTCGCGCGCTTCCCGCAGCTCGTCGACGGGGAGAAGCCGCAGCTTGCGCCGGGCAACCCGCTGGTCGCGTTCATGAACAGCGGCCGTGCGTCGGGGCTGTGGACCGCGAAGTGGGGGCTCGACGGCGCCGAGCGCATCTCCGCCGTGCGCAAGATCGAGGGCGTGCCGCTCTACGTGACCTACGCGGTGACGACACAATCGGTGCTCGCGCCGTGGCGGCGCGACATGCAGATGATGGGCGCGGTGGCGCTCGCGGCGAGCGCGCTGCTCCTCGCGCTGATGCTGGTCGTGCGCCGGCGCAGCCACAGCCTGCGCGCCGCGAACCGCGCGCTCGAGGAGGCGCAGGACCGCTTCCGCACGGTGGCCGACGCGGCGCCGCTCATGCTGTGGATCACCGGGCCGCGCGGCGCCGAGTTCGTCAACCGCCCGGCGCTCGAGTTCGGCGGCCTGCGCGAGGGCCAGGTGCTCGGCTTCCGCTTCGGCCGCCTGATCCACGGCGAGGACCGCGACGCGTTCCTCAAGACCTATGAGAAGGCGTTCGCGCGGGGCGAGCCGTTCGACTGCCTGTGCCGGTTCCGCCGCGCCGACGGCCGCTACCGCTGGATGAGGAGCATCGGCACGCCGCGGCGCGACGACGGCGGCATGATGACCGGCTACGTCGGCGCGACCTTCGACGTGCAGGAGCTGGTCGAGGCGCAGGAGTCCCTCCGCGACTCGGACCGGCGCAAGGACGAGTTCCTCGCCGCGCTGTCGCACGAGCTGAGGAACCCGCTGTCGGCGATCACGCTCAGCACCGAGGTGCTGGCGCGCACGCCGATCAAGGACGCGCAGGCGCGGAGCGCCCTGCACATCATCTCGCGCCAGCTCGGGCAGCTGCAGCGCCTGGTCGACGACCTGCTCGACACCGCGCGCGCCACCTACGACAAGCTGGTGCTCGCGCGCCACCCGGTGGACCTGCTCGCCGCGGCACGCGCCGTGGTGTCCTCGTACGAGCACCGCAAGATCACGGTGGAAGGCGAGACGGTGTGGGCGAATGCCGATACCGCGCGCCTGCACCAGATGCTGGCGAACCTGATCGACAACGCCGTCAAGTACGGCGGCATGCGCATCACCGTGCGCGTGCAGGCGACCGACGAGTTCGCCGAGGTGGCGGTGATCGACGACGGCGAGGGCATCGCCCCGGACCTGCTGCCCAAGCTGTTCCAGCCCTTCGCGCAGGGCGCGCAGACCCTGGAGCGCGCGCGCGGCGGCCTCGGTCTCGGACTCGCGCTGGTCAGCCGGCTCGCCGCGCTGCACGGCGGCTCGGTGCGCGCCGACAGCGCGGGGCTCGGCAAGGGCAGCACCTTCACGCTGCGCCTGCCGCGCGGCAGCGCGCCGGCCGGCGGCATCTCGGCGCCGATGCCGGTGCAGCGCGTCGCGCCGCGGCGCGTGCTGATCATCGAGGACCAGCCCGACGCGCGCGAGAGCCTGCGCATGCTGCTCGAGTTCGACGGCCACGACGTCGCCGTGGCCAAGGACGGCGCCGAGGGCCTCGCCAAGCTCGCCAGCATGGAGCCCGAC
>DASSPL010000114.1:0-3519 GCA_035699685.1 Burkholderiales bacterium
ATCCTTGGCGCGGTAGCTGACGAAATAAAAGACGCCGTCCTTCTGGCGGATCTGCGTCGCTTGCATGGACGCTCCTTAGTCCCCCCGCCCCCCCGGCGGGCGTACGGCCGCGAATATAAAGGAAAACCGGCGATCGGGCGGAGAAGCTTTTTACGGTTCTAGGGGGAACACGGGCCAAGCCGCAGTGTCTGGAGCACTTCGCCGGTGCGCCGGTCCTGCACGAAAGCGACCACCGCCCTCGCTGGAAGGTCGAGTTCGTGCTCGCCGAGGGCGAGCGGGCCGTGCCACTCGAAAGGCACATCCGTGCCGACGAAAAGCGCCGCATGGCTGGCCTCCGAGGCCCTGGCGCGCACTCTCAGGCGGCCCGAGACCACCGCTAGCTCCAGGTCCGCCCGGGCGGGCAAGGCGTTGATGCGCGCCACCTCGCGGTCGAAATCGGCGCTGTGCCAGCGGTGGAAATCGGCTCCCTGCACGAGGACGTGCGGCGTCCGGGTGAGCGCCAGGCGCTGCAGGGGCGTGAGACGTCTCGGTGGCGGGGCGGTCTGGCTTACGTACACGGTGACCGGGACCACGAGCTCGCCGGGGTGGCGCTCCGGCAACCTCGAAAGCCAGCGCTCCGCCGACGGGCAAGTCGCGCACCCCGCGGACGTGTAGAGCTCCACCAGGGCGGCGGTGGCGGCCCCGGAGCGAGCGCTGCACGCCGCGGCCGGCGAAACGAAAAGCGCCAACAGGAGGCACAGCGCACGCATGCCCCGATAATGCGCCGTGCAGCACGGCACCTTCTTCGTCACCTCCGGGGCCTGGAACCTCGGGCTGGGCATGACGTGGCTCGCGGTCCCCTTATATGCGGCCTCACAGGGCCTGTCTAACGCCGAGATCGGCGCCCTTTTCGCCGTACCGGTCTTCGCCCAGGCGCCCCTCAACCTCGTCGGCGGCGCCTATACCGACCGCATCGGCGGCCGGCGGATCATGCTCGGCTCGTGCTTCGTGGTGGTGGCCGCCGGGATCTGGCTCGCCGTAGCGCAGGGCTTCTGGATGATCATGGCCGGCCAGATCGCCCTGATCCTCTCCCGCGCGGCGTTCTGGCCGGCCACCTGGGCGATGGCGAGCGAGCTTCCGGGCGAGCGCGGCGTGCAGCTCGGACGACTGAACGCGGTGACCAACTTCGGCCAGATCGTCGGCACGGTGGTGTGCGGCTTCCTCCTTGCCGCGGCCGGGTTCGTGGCGACCTTTCTGGCGCTCGCCGCGACCGGCATCATTTCGTTCATCGCCGGCCTCGCCACGCCGGCCAAGCCACCCCGGCCGCACGTTGAAGGCGTGCACCCGCTGGCGTCGTACCTGCCGCTGCTGCGCAAGCGGATCATCCTCTACACGATGCTCTGCGCGTACCTCTCCGCGCTGCCTTTCTCGCTCACCATGTCGTTCTATCCGCTGCTGCTGGCCGAGTTCGGCCACGGCGAAGCCGCCTCCGGCGTGCTGCTCGCGCTGCGCGCGGTCGGCTCGATCCTCGCCAGCCTGCTCGCCTCCCGGTTCGTGCGCACCGGGCCGGAGACCCTGTGGCCCGTCGGCTGCGGCGTGGCCGTTGCCGCGGCCATCGGCTTCGTACCTACTATCAACCACGCGGTGCCCATCGCCTTCTGGATGCTGCTGGTGGGAGCCGGCACGGCGGCGATGACGCTCTATTTCCAGATCACCATCTCGGAGGCGAGCACGCCCCAGGAGCGCGGCTCGGCGCTCGCCCTCGGCGGCCTGGGCTGGAGCGTCTCGCACCTCAGCACCCCGCTCCTCATGGGCTTTCTCGCCGACCGCTTCGGCCTGGTCACCGGCTTCTACGTGCTCGCCGGCTTCGCGCTGGCGTGCGCGCTGCTGATCGCCGGGACGCGGCGATGGGCCTTCGGCGTGCGCTGACTCAGTTCTGGCGGCGGCGCAGGCGCTCCTCGCGCTCCAATATCCCGCGCTCGATGGCGCGCAGCGCGTCGAGCTGCTGGCGCAGCGCTTCCTCCCGCTTGTCGCGCTCCTTGTCGCCGGCGGCACGCTCGCGCGCGACGCGCTCCGCTTCGCGGGCCTGCCTGCGCCTCTCCGCCACCTGGCTCGAGAGGAGCGCTGCGAAGCGGCCGATGCCGGGCTCGCCCGCGTCGGCGATCGATTCGAGCAGCTCGGCGGCCCGCGCGTCGTCGCGCAGCGGATCGGGCAGCGTGGCGAGCAGCGTGGCGAGGCGCAGGCGGTTGACCGGCGTGGCGGCTGTGACCACCGCCTGTTCGGCGCGCGAAAGTGCCGCCTTCTGCTCCGGGGCGGGCGCGCGCGCGGCCTGGAGCGCCTCGCCGATCACCGCGTCGAGCGGCGGCGCGGGCTGAGGAACCAGCGCGCAGCCGCCGAGCATGAGTGAAAGCGCGAACCCCGTTAATCGCATGTACTTATAATTCAAGAAGAATGTCGAACGCGAGCCCGAAAATCTATCTCGTTGCCGCGGTCGCTAGCAATGGAATTATTGGGCGGGATGGGCAGCTGCCCTGGCATCTGCCCGAGGACCTGAAGCATTTCAAGCGGCTGACGCTCGGGCACCCGGTGATCATGGGCCGGCGCACGTGGGAATCGCTGCGCGGGCCGCTGCCCGGGCGCGACAACATCGTCGTGACGACCCGGGCCGGGTACGACGCGCCCGGCGCAGCCGTGGCGAGCTCCCTGGAGAGCGCGCTCGCGCTCTGCGTCGGAGAAAACGTCGCGTTCGTCATCGGCGGCAGCCGCCTGTTCGCCGAATCGCTGCCGGTCGCCGCGGGGCTGGTGATGACCGAGATCCACCGCGACTACGAAGGCGACACCCTGTTCCCGGAATACGACCGCTCGCGCTGGCGGGAGAGCCAGCGCGAGGGTCACGTCGCGGCAGATGGGACGAAGTTCGACTTCGTCCTGTACGAGCCGGCCTAGCTCCGGGCCTTCGACTCGAAGACCCGCACTTCCGGCAACGGGAAGCCGTTGAACTGGCTCGCGTAGGCCGTGGTGTAGGCGCCGGCGTTCTTGATGTAGACGAAGTCGCCTTCCTGCAGGTCCGACGGCAGCGGCTCGTCGCGCATGACCACGTCGACCGAGTCGCAGGTCGGCCCCGCCACCGTCCAGGCGACGTCGGGACCCGAGCGGTCGGTGCGGATGCGGTACTTGAGCCCCTCGGACGACTCGATCACGCCGCCGAAGAGGCCCGCGTCCCAGTGCATCCAGCGCTTGCCGGCGCGCGTCGCCGTGCCGAGGACGCGGCAGACGAAATAGCCGGCGTCCGACACCAGGTAGCGGCCCGGCTCGGCGATCACGCGCACGTCTTCCGGGAAGGCCTTGAGGCCCTCATTGACCACCGCCCCGATCACCTCGATCGAGGGGATGGGCTTCACGTGGCGCACCGGGTAGCCGCCGCCGATGTTGAGCAGGCGCGGCTTGAGGCCTGCCTTCAGCATCAGGTCGAACAGCGCGCGCGCCTTCTCGAGCGCCACGCGCCAGTTTTCCGGGTTGCGGCACTGCGAGCCGACGTGG
>DASSPL010000115.1:0-4197 GCA_035699685.1 Burkholderiales bacterium
GGCCCTCCAAGCTATCGCGGGTGGGGAAGTCATGGGTGAGACACCGATCGCGACCGCGGCAGGTTTGTTCGTCGCCGACGCAGCGTGGGCAAGCGATGCATTTGTCCGAGCGCACATTCACGAGGTAGCCCTAGGCACGGCGCCTGAGATCTGCGTCGAAGTCGTGTCGCCGTCGAATTCCCGCAAGGAGATCGACGAGAAGACCGCGGCATACCTCGCGGCCGGCGCACACGAGGTCTGGCTCGTCTACCTGAAATCCGAACGCTGCGAATTCTTCGGTCGGCAGGGACGCCTGGATCATTCCAGCTTCCCGGTCGATCTCACCCAACTGTTCAAATAGGGAGTTATGAAAGCTTCTTTCTTTCGCCGCTTCGGCGGCCCGGAAGTGCTCGAATACGGCGACCTGCCCGATCCGGCTCCCGGCCCCGGTGAAGTGCTGGTCGACATCCACGCCGCGAGCGTCAACGCCGCCGACTGGAAGATGCGCCGCGGCGATTATGGGCCGAAGGTCGATTTCCCCCATGTGATGGGACGCGACTTCTCCGGCGTGGTGGTCAGGAGCGCCGGGGATTTCAAGCCCGGCGACGAGGTCTATGCGGTCACCGAGGTGCCGCGCGAAGGCGCCTACGCCGAGAAGATCGCCATCCGCGAGCCGATCGTGGCGCTCAAGCCCAAGGGGCTGAGTCACGTGCAGACGGCGGCAATCGCGCTGGCCGGGCTCACGGCGGTCGTGTCGGTGGAGGAGACGCTGAAGCTGCAGCGCGGCGAGACCATCCTCATCCAGGGCGGCGCCGGCGGCGTCGCGGGATTCGCCATTGCGCTCGCCAAGCACCTCGGCGCGCGCGTCATCACCACGGCGAGCGCGAGCAACCACGACTACGTGCGCAAGCTCGGCGCCGACCAGGTGATCGACTACCGCAGCCAGGATTTCAGGAAGGTAGTGAAGAACGTCGACGCGGTGTTCGACACGGTCGGCGGCGAAGTGACCATGCCGAGTTTCGAAGTCATTCGTTCCGGCGGCCGGCTCGCCTTCATCGCCGGCTTTGCAGCGCCGCAGTCACCCCGAGCGGACGTCGCCTCGCTGCGGCCGAAGGTCGACCGCAGCCGCGCGCGGCTCGACCGCGTCACCGAGCTGGTCAGCAAGGGCGCGGTGCCGATCCCCGAGATCGTCGAATACCCGCTGGCGAAGGCCGCCGACGCTCACCGCGTGAGCGAGGCCCGGCATCTGCGCGGCAAGCTCGTCCTGCGCGTCAGGTAGCTGCGGCGTTCAGCGCTTCCCAGACGCGCCGCGGCGTTGCGGGCATGTCGAGGTGCGTGACGCCCTTCGGGCGCAAAGCATCCAGGATCGCGTTCATCACCGCGGGCGGCGCGCCGACGCAGCCGGCTTCGCCGACGCCCTTCACGCCGAGCGGGTTGGTCTTCGCCGGCACGTCGATGAAGTCCAGCTCGTAGTGCTCCGGCAGGTCGCTCGCGCGAGGCATGGCGTAGTCGACGAAGCTCGCCGACAGCATCTGCCCCGATTCCGGGTCGAAGGCGATGTTCTCCATCAGCGCCTGGCCGATGCCCTGGGCGAGCGCGCCCTCGATCTGGCCGTGGCAGATCATCGGGTTGATCACCTTGCCGACGTCGTCGACGACCACGTACTTGTCGATGAAGACTTCGCCGGTCTCGGTGTCGACCTCCAGCTCGCAGACGTGGCAGCCGTTCGGGAACGTCGGCGGCACCGCCGATGAGCCGCTGGCGTCCAGGCCGGTGCCGAACTTCGTCGTCGGGCCGACCGGGCGATAGAAGGCCTTTGCCACATCGGTCAGCGGAATGCCGCGATCGGTGCCGACGACCTTGAACTGGCCTTCCTTGAACTCGAGATCCGCGGCGGCGGCTTCCAGCAAATGCGCCGCCATCGGCTTCGCCTTCTCGATGATCGCGTCCGCGGCACCCTTGAGCGCCGAGCCGCCGAGCATGGCGCTGCGCGAGGCGTAGGTGCCGCGGCCGAAGGCGACGGCATCGGTGTCGCCCTGCACCAGGCGGATGTTCTCGAACGGGATGCCGAGCCAGTCGGACACGCACTGCGCGTAGGTGGTGGCGTGGCCCTGGCCGTGGTTGTGCGTGCCGGCGACGATGGTCACCATGCCGCCGGGATCGAAGCGCAGCTCCATGCGCTCGTTGAAGACGCCGGAGTCCTCGAGGTAGTAGATGAGCGAGCGGCCGCGCAGGCGGCCTTTGGCTTCACTCGCCTTCTTCCGGCTGGCGAAGCCGTTCCACTCGGCCAGCTCCACGGCGCGGTCGGTGAGCCTGGCGAAGTCGCCCGAGTCGTAGGTCCAGCCGACCGGCGCGCCGACGGTCCAGTTCGCCGTGGTGTTGTACGGCATCGCGCTCGGCGGGATGTAGTTGCGGCGGCGGATCTCGACCGCATCCATGTTGAGCTTGCGCGCCGCCTCGTCCATCAGGCGCTCGATCACGTACGAGGCCTCAGGCCGCCCGGCGCCGCGGTACGGGCCGAGCGGCGTGGTGTGCGTGAACGTCGCCTTGCTCGCCACCAGCATCGCCGGCACGACGTAGACGTTCGGGATGTTGCGCAGGGCGCAGAGCACGGGCACGACGCCGGCGTTGGTGACATACGCGCCGACCGAGTGGAGTGCTTGGGCTTTGATCCCCAATATCTTGCCGTTCTCATCGAGCGCCATCTCGGCGCTGATGAGCTGGTCGCGACCGTGGTTGTCGGTCAGCATCGCCTCGGTACGCGTCGCGACCCACTTCACCGGCCGGCGCAGCTTGCGCGAGGCGAGCAGCACCATGCCGTCTTCCGGATAGATGTCGCCCTTCATGCCGAAGCCGCCGCCGACGTCCGGCGCGATGACCCGCAGCTTGATCTCGGGGATCCTGAACACGGCGTTGGCCAGGATGGCGCGCGCGCCGTGCGGGTTCTGCGAGCTGGTGTAGAGCGTGTAGCTGTCCTCGGCGAAGTTGTAGTCGCCGATCACCGCGCGCGGCTCCATCGAGGCGGCGGTGATGCGGTTGTTGTAGAGCTTGACCGAGACGGTGTGCTTCGCCTTGGCGAACGCCGCGTCGGTGGCGTCCTTGTTGCCCATCATCAGCGGGAACGCGAGGTTGCCCATCGCGTTGTCGTCCCATACCTTGGGCGCGCCTTCCTTCGCCGCCTGCGCCACGTTCACCACGGCCGGCAGCGGCTCGTATTCCACCTCGACCTTCTCGGCGGCGACGCGCGCCGCCTCGGGCGTGTCGGCGACGACGAACGCGATGCGGTCGCCGACGTAGCGCGCCTTCGACGGCTCGAGGATCGGCCGGAACGTGCGATAGCCCTTCGGCCCGCCCATGTCCTCCGGCATGAAGAGCGGCGGGATGCCGCCCAGGCTCTTCGCATCGGCGCCCGTGAGGACGAGATGCACCCCGGGCGTATCGAGCGCCGGTCTTGTGTTTATCGAAAGAATCCTGGCATGAGGGTGCGGCGACATCACCACCGCGCCATGCAGCATGTGCGGAAGCTGGATGTCGTCGACGTAGCGCGAGCGCCCGGTCAGGAAGCGATGGTCCTCGACACGCCGGACCGGCTGGCCGATGCCGTATCGATTACTCATGGACGGGAAGGATCAAGGCGGAGGGATATTTCGCGCTGTGCCATAGGGTGTCCTGGCCGATCTTGTTCGGCTGGTAGTAGTGCGTCCAGAGGACGTCGGTGATCGGCGAGTCGCCGTTGACGATCTCGAGCCGGATGCGGTTGCCCTTCCTGAACTGGAAGGCGTTCGGCTCGATGCTGATGTCGAAGCGGTACACCTCGCCCGGCTTGAGCGGCTCGGGCCTGGTGTGCAGGTGGTAGGGCTCCATCTCCGTGCTGTGCTTTTCATCGAGCGCGCGGTGCGAGGCGCGCAGCCAGCCCTTGGTCACCACCTGGAAGGCCGGGTTGATGCCTTTCGAGCGGTCCTCGGGCGACTGGGGATACTGCTCCGAGAGCTTGACGACGAAATCGGTGTCCTTCGCCGTGGACGAGGCGAACAGCACGAGCTTGATGGGCCCGGCGATCTCCACGTCCTTCTCGAGCGGTGGCGTGGTGAAGGTCAGCACGCGCCGCGCCGGATCGAAGTTCGGCGGACCCGATGGGCCGAAGCCGACGACGCCGCTCACCCAGCCCGGGTTGGGGTACGCATACGACGTGCTTTCCGCGCCGCTCGCCTGTCCGGT
>DASSPL010000116.1:0-5665 GCA_035699685.1 Burkholderiales bacterium
CCTTGACCTGCTCGTCCTGGGACTGGAGGGTGTTGTAGCCGCAGCCTCCCAGTAGCAAGCAAGCTACAGCGATCAGCAGTGTGCGCAATGGAGTCTCCAAGTCGGGGAAGTCCCTACTATAGAGCAGGAACTGCGCCACGCCTTTGCGGGTCGAAGTCCCGATGTCCGTCCACCCCTGCGAGATGTGCGGCCTGAGCCAGCGCATCGACGAGCTCCCGGCCGGGAGCGTCGCCGAGTGCATCCGCTGCGGCACGCCGATCGTGCGCCAGCCCCTCGGCGGGATCGAGGTGACCGCGGCGCTGACGCTCGCCGCGCTCGTCCTTTACGTGCCGGCGAACATCTTCCCGATCATGGCGATGAGCATGTACGGCACGTACACCGAGGCGACGGTGTGGGACGGCGTGGTGCAGCTCCTGTCGCATGGCGAGTACTTCATCGGCCTCGTGGTGTTCCTGGCGAGCATCGTGGTGCCGCTCCTCAAGCTGCTGGGACTCTTCTTCCTCGTCGTCACGGTGAAGTGGGGCTACGGGCGGCGTTTTCGCGGGCGCACGCGCATCTACAAGTTCATCGACTACATCGGCCCCTGGGCGATGCTCGACGTATTCCTGATCGCGATCCTGGTCGCGCTGGTGAAGATGGGCGAGATCGGCCAGATGATCCCGGGCCCGGGGCTGATCGCCTTCACGGCGGTGGTGGTGCTGACCATCCTCGCCTCACAGAGCTTCGATCCGAAGCTGATCTGGAACAAACGATGACCGGCGACGAGATCCCCCAGGCAAGGATCCGGCGCCGGCGCGCGCTGCGGCTGGTGTGGATCGTGCCGCTGCTCGCCATCGCCATCGCGGCCTACCTGGTCTACAAGCGCATGCAGGACCATGGGCCGGAGATCACCGTCAAGTTCAGCGACGGCGCCGGCATGCGCGTCGGGCAGACGCCGGTGCGCTATCGCGGCGTGCAGGTGGGCGAGGTGGCGGGCGTCACGCTGTCCGAGGACCAGAAGCACGCGGTGGTGCGCATCCGGCTGACCAAGTCCGGCGCGGCCGTGGCGCGCGAGGGCAGCCAGTTCTGGATCCTGCGGCCGCGCGTCGGCTTCGGGCAGGTGAGCGGGCTCACCACCGTGCTGTCGGGGCCGGAGATCCACGTGCGGCCCGGGCGGGCGGAGGGCGAGCTGAAGACGGAGTTCACCGGCCTCGAGACCCCGCCGATGGCGATCGAGGGCGGGCTGCGCATCATCCTGCGCGGCGAGCGGCCGAAGATGCGCGTCGATGCGCCGGTGTACTACCGCGGCGTGGAGGTGGGCATCGTGCACAAGCTCGACCTCGCGCCGAACTCGCTCTCGGCCGACGTCCACGTCGTCATCTATCCGCGCTACGCCAGCCTGGTGCGCGAGGGCTCGTCGTTCTGGGACGTGAGCGGCGTCAACGTCAAGGGCGGCATCCTCAAGGGCGTCGAGGTCGAGTTCGAGTCGCTGCGCGCCTTCATCACCGGCGGCATCGAGTTCGCCACCCCGCCCGGCACCGCCCGCGCCAAGCCCGGCACCGTCTTCTTCCTGCACAGCGAGCCGAAGAAGGAATGGCTCGCCTGGTCGCCCAAGATCCCGATCCCGCCCGAGCGCTAAGCCATAATTCCGTACGACGTACGTAATTTTCATGAAAGGTACGCCGGACGGAGCAAATGGCCGCTACCAGAACGAAGATACCTAGCAAGCGCGCACCGGCGCGCCGCAGGCCACGCAAGGCCAAGGCCGCGACGCGCGGTCTGACCGCGCTGGAGTGCCGGCTGGATACGCTGGCCGGCGAAGGCAATGACGTAAGGACACGGGTCGAGAATGAGGGCGGCTTCGTCCTCGGCTGCTACAGCGATCCGCTGGGCAAGAATCCGCTGATCCTGGCGGTCTTGCCGCTCGATGCAGTCGAGCCGACGCCGTTCCAGCGCGACCTTTCCGACATGCACCACAAGAAACTGGCTGACGTGCTCGATCGCACGGGGATCTTCCTGGATCCCATCATTGCGGTGACCGCGCCGGAGAAGGGATTCTGGACCCCCAACGGCCGGCATCGGCTGGAAGCCATGCGGCGGCTTGGCGCGAAGGCGATCACCGCGATCGTGGTGCCGAAGCGCGAGATCGCGTGGCAGATCCTCGCGCTGAATACCGAGAAGGCGCACAACCTGCGCGACAAGTCGCTCGAGGTGATCCGCATCTATCGCAACCTCATAGAAGAAGGCGGCGGCAAATCGGAGAAGGACGTTTCGTACTACCTCGAGGAGCCGTCGTTCGCCACCATGGGGCTCTGCTACGAGAGGAACACGCGTTTCAGCGGCGCGGTCTACAACTCATTCGTCCGCAGGCTGACGGAGTTCTCCGACCAGCCGCTAGCGAAGTCCCTCAAGGAGCACGAGAAGACCGCCGGCATGCTGCTCGAGCTCGACGAGCGCGTGGCCGATGTGGTGAAGAAGCTGAAGGCCAAGGGCTTCGTCAGCCCATACCTCAAGTCCTTCGTCGTCGCGCGCAGCAACCCGCTGCGCTTCATGAAGGAAGCGCCGGAGCTGCACGATCTCATCAAGACGATCCGCAACAAGGTCGAGCGCTTCAACGTCGACAAGGTTAAGCAGGAAGACATCGTGGCGAGCGGCGGCGGCATGCCGGAGGAGGATTGATGCGCAAGCGGCAGCTTGGAGGGGCGTTCGGGACGCTGATCATCATCGTCCTGCTCGCGGTCGGCGGTTACTACGCGTATACCGAATTCATGGCACCCGAGGCGCCGCCGAGCTGCAAGGCGCAGCTCAACTCGTGCGTCGCCAAATGCCGCAAGAGCGCGAGCGAAGCGCCGGCGATGCAGGCCTGCCAGGACGCGTGCCAGCGCGAGGCCGCCGCCTGCAAGTAACGCCGAATTCCGTACGACGTACGTAATTTTCGTGACAGTCAACGGCACTCGGCGCTCGTCCGTTGTGCCGGCATGGCGAGGCATCCCCGGCTCATCTTCCCTGACATAGCGCTGCACATCATCCTGCGCGGAAACAATCGCCAGGACTGCTTCCACCAGGACAACGACCGCCTCGTTTATCTCGCCATCCTCCGCGACCTCACCCGGCTGAGGCAATGCGCGCTGCATGCGTACTGCCTGATGACCAATCATGTCCACATGCTGGTCACGCCGAGCGACGCGGAAACTTGCAGCCTCCTTATGCGCGACCTCGCGCGCTGCTATGCGGCGTACTTCAACCGCCGCTATTCCCGCACCGGCTCGCTATGGGAACGGCCTTTCAAGTCCTGCCTGGTGGAATCGCCGGCCTATGTTCTGAATTGTTACCGGTACATCGAACGCAATCCCGTGCGCGCGCGCATGGTCGAGGGGCCCGCGGCGCATCCGTGGTCGAGTTACGCGGGGAACTCGGGAGCGCGCAGCGACGCGCTGCTTACACCGCATGCCGAGTACCTCGCGCTTAGCGAGACCCTCGAGTCCCGCCACCGCGCATATCGTGGACTGCTTGGCGTAGCCGATGATCCGGCCTTCCTGTCCGCGATGCGGCAAGCTACCGACGCGGGGTTCCCCCTAATTGGCGACCAGCTCAAGGCGAAGCTCGAAGCCGAAGGCGTGCGGATGGAGGCGGGCAGGCCAGGACCGCGTCCTGACGCTGCCCGGGATGAAGCGGTGGGTCAGCTCAACTTGCTGACAGAATAATTACGTACGTCGTACGGAATTAGGGGTGACGGGTCAGAGCTTGGTGGCGCGCTGGATCGCCGGGCGCTCGGCCATCTCCTTGCCCCAGCGCTCGAGGTTGCCGAAACCCTGGAGCAGCTCCGGGAACGCGCCCTTGGTGCGCCAGTAGCCGGCGTACAGGGAAAGGTCGGCGATGCTGACCTCGTCGCCGCCGGCGTACTTGCGCTTGCCGAGGTTGTCGTTCCAGACCTTGAAGTAGCCCTTCAGCCGCTCCTTGAACATGTCGCCGGCGGCGGCGTAGGGCGCGGGGTCCTTGGCGCGCACGCACGCGTTCACGGCGCCGAACATCGGCGTGATGTCGGTCGAGGCGCTCATGTAGGCCTCGAGCATCTGCGCCTTCTTCGCCGGATCCTTCGGGATGAGCTTGCCCGACTTCTCCGCGGCGTACAGCATGATGGCGCTCGACTGGGCGAGGGTGATCTTCTTCCCGCCCGGCCCCTCGTTGTCGATCATCACCGGGATCTGCCCCATGGGGTTCATCGCCAGGAACTGCGGCGTCTTGTGCTCGCCCTTGGTCAGGTCGATCGGGTGCCAGTTGTACTTGAGCCCGGTTTCCTCGAGCGCGATGCGCGCGCGCATGCCGTTCGACGTGCCGGCGGCGTAGAGATCGATCATCGGGTCCTCTCCTTACCAAATAGGAAATGAGGCCGCGATGTTAGAACAGGCGCGGCCCGAAAACGATCAGCCCCGTCGAAATGGCCGCGACCAGCGCCACCATGACGGCCGCCGCGGCCAGGTCCTTGGCCTTGCCGGCCAGCGGGTGGAACCCCGGCGAGACGAGGTCGGTGAGGCGCTCGAGCGCGCTGTTCATCACTTCCGCCATCCACAGCAGCGCCATCGCCGCGACCAGGGCGCACCACTCCAGCGGCTGCAGGGAATAGTAAAGGCCGGCCAGGACCACCAGCACCGTCCCCGCCAGCAGGATCCACGCGTTCCGCTCCTCGAAGAAGAAGCGCAGCCCGCGCATCGCGTAGCGCGTCGCCGCCACGGGGGTCCATGGCATACGGTTTGCTCTTCCGTCGGCATTCTCGACCGGAGGAACCATGACGCCCAATCAGCCGCAGTTCGAAGGCACGACCAATGATATCCGCGACTTCCAGGAAGACCCGCAGGCCGCGTTCGAAGCCGCGAAACGCCAGCTCGCGGATGTGCTTGACGGCGTTACGGAACGCGCCCGGGAGTACGGCCGCTACGCCGACGAGCAGGTGCAGCGCAACCCGTGGACCGCGGTCGGCGTCGGCTTCGGCGTCGGCGTGGTGATGGGCGCGCTCCTCATGCTCGCGTCGCGCCGCTGAGCGCTGATTCGAAAGGCTTTCGCAAAACGCTGTCGTGAATTGGTGACGAGAGTTTCGGGCCGCAGCGGCTGCGGCCCGCGGCGGCGTTTGCTAGCTTGCGCCGGTGGAGAACGCCGAGCTCCTGCGGAAGCTGAAGCAGGTCGAGGACAACGCCTGGATGATGTTCAACGAGCTGCCGCCGTGCGGGGCGCGCACTCGCGCGCTGCACGTGTTTCTGGACGCGAAGGAGCTGCAGGCGCGGCTTGAGCAGCTGGCTGCCTTGCAGGCAGGTAAAGCGACACCGTAGTCCCCACGCCGGGATCGCTCTCGATCCTCGCCTCGCCGCCGGCCTGGCGGCAGAACCCGTAGACCTGCGACAACCCGAGGCCCGTGCCGCTGCCCGCGGGCTTGGTGGTGAAGAACGGCTCGAACACGCGCGCCGCGACTTCCGGCGCGATCCCCTGTCCGCTGTCGGAGACGGAAATGACGGCATAGCCCGCCTCGGCGCGCGCGAGCACCTCGATGTGACCGGTGCGCTCGAGCGCGTCGCGCGCATTGGCGACCAGGTTGATGAGCGCCATCTCCAGCTCGTTCGGATCGACCTCGACCGCCGGCGTGTCGGGCGCGACGTGCACGCCGAGCGCCACGCGCGAGCCGGCGGTGGTCTTC
>DASSPL010000117.1:0-2898 GCA_035699685.1 Burkholderiales bacterium
GCGCCAGTGGGCGGCGCAGGCTACGAGGCGTCCGGTCATCCGCTTCCCCCGCAGACGTTGAAGATCGCAAAGGACGCGGACGCGATCCTGTTCGGCGCCGTCGGCGACGCCCGCTACGACCGGCTCGAGCGCGCGAAGCGACCGGAGCAGGCGATCCTCGGCCTGCGCAAGGAGCTCGGCCTGTTCGCCAACCTGCGCCCGGCGCAGGTCCATCCCGAGCTCGCTTCCGCTTCCGCGCTCAAGGCGGAAGTCGTCGCCGGCCTCGACATCCTCATCGTGCGCGAGCTGACCGGCGACATCTACTTCGGCGAGCCCAAGGGCATCCGCGAGGCCCAGGGCGAACGCGAGGGCTTCGACACCATGCGCTATCGCGAGAGCGAGATCCGCCGCATCGCGCGCGTGGCGTTCGACGCCGCCCGCAAACGGGGAAAGCGTGTGTGCTCGGTCGACAAGGCCAACGTGCTGGAGACGTCG
Organism: Burkholderiales bacterium; assembly: GCA_035699685.1. Lineage (GTDB taxonomy): Bacteria > Pseudomonadota > Gammaproteobacteria > Burkholderiales > SG8-39 > SCGC-AG-212-J23. The sequence goes on from DASSPL010000117.1 coordinate 475, forward strand.
CAGCTCTGGCGCGAAGTGGTTACGCAGGAGGCCAAGGCGTTCCCCGACATCGAGCTCTCGCACATGTACGTCGACAACTGCGCGATGCAGCTCGTGCGCACGCCGAAGCAGTTCGACGTCATCGTCACCGGCAACCTGTTCGGCGACATCCTGTCCGACGAGGCCTCGATGCTGACCGGCTCGATCGGCATGCTGCCTTCCGCGTCGCTCGACGCGAGCGGCAAGGGCCTCTACGAGCCGATCCACGGCTCGGCGCCGGACATCGCCGGCAAGGGCGTGGCCAATCCGCTCGCCACCATCCTGTCGGCGGCCATGATGCTGCGCTACTCGCTGCGTCAGCCGGATGCCGCGACGCGCGTTGAGAAGGCGGTGACCAAGGTCCTGCGGGACGGGCTGCGCACAGCCGACATCCACACCGAGGGCACGCGCAAGGTCGGCACCGAGGAAATGGGCGACGCGGTCGTCTCCGCTCTATAAACTATGGGAATGATGCGAGTCGGCATTGTCGGGTGGCGCGGGATGGTGGGGTCGGTGCTCGTGCAGCGCATGCGCGAGGAGCGCGACTTCGACCATATCGAGCCGGTGTTCTTCTCCACCTCGCAGGCCGGCGGCAAGGGGCCGCAGATCGGCAAGGCGGTCGAGCCGGTGAAGGACGCGACGGACATTGCCGTTCTCAAGTCCCTGCCGGTGATCATCTCCTGCCAGGGCGGCGACTACACCAACGACGTCTATCCGAAGCTGCGCAACGCCGGCTGGAAGGGCTACTGGATCGACGCCGCCAGCGCGCTGCGCATGAAGGACGACGCGGTCATCATCCTCGACCCGGTGAATGATGCGCTGATAAAAAAATCCCTCAAGGAGGGAGTCAGGGACTACATCGGCGGCAACTGCACCGTGAGCCTGATGCTGATGGCGATGGCCGGTCTCTTCCAGAAGGACGAGATCGAGTGGATGACGAGCATGACCTACCAGGCCGCCTCGGGCGCCGGCGCCGCCAACATGCGCGAGCTGGTGGCGCAAATGGCGCGCATCGGCGAGGACGCCGGAGACCTGCTGAAGGATCCTGCGTCCGCCATCCTCGATGTCGACCGCGCGGTGACCGACTCGCTGCGCTCGCGCGGCATGCCGAAGGAGAACTTCGGCTACCCGCTCGCCGCGAGCCTGCTGCCCTGGATCGACAAAGACATGGGCAACGGCCAGAGCCGAGAGGAATGGAAGGGCCAGGCCGAGACCAACAAGATCCTGGGCCGCAATGGCAGGCAGATCCCGGTGGACGGCATCTGCGTGCGGGTGGGCGCCATGCGCTGCCACAGCCAGGCGCTGACCATCAAGCTGCGCCGGCCGCTGCCGATCGACGAGGTCGAGGGCATCCTCGCCGAGGCCAACGACTGGGTTAAGGTGGTGCCCAACCGCCGGGAAGAATCGCTGTCGGAACTGACGCCGGCCGCGGTGAGTGGCAAGCTATCGGTCCCGGTCGGGCGCCTGCGGAAGCTGCCGATGGGGCCGGATTACCTGACCGCGTTTACGGTCGGTGACCAGCTGCTCTGGGGGGCGGCGGAGCCTTTGCGCCGCATGCTGCGCATCCTTATGGATGCCGGGGTTAAGCACTAAAACCCAGAAAAGTTCTCAATTTGCAGCCGTAAGGCCATGATGTTAAGTTAATTGGTCCGGCTAAGAATAAAACGGCGGGGGTAGGGAATCTTGCGAACACCGATGAAGATCGTCGTTGCGCTTGCGGCCTTCGCGCTTGCCGCTGCGGCGAACGCTGCGGGGCTCGGACGCCTCACCGTGTTCTCCGCACTCGGCCAGCCGCTGCTCGCCGAGATCGAGATCGTCTCCCTGCAGCCGGGCGAGGAAGAAAATCTTTCGGCGCGCCTCGCGCCGATCGAGGCATACCAGGCCGCGGGCGTCGAGCCGGCGGGGGCGCTGAGCAGCGTGCGCATCAACGTCGAGCGGCGCGAGAAGCGTCCGGTGATCCGCCTGACGAGCGCGCAGCCGATCAACGAGCCGTTCCTCGACATCCTCATCGAGCTCAGCTGGAACGCGGGCCGCCTGGTCCGCGAGTACACCTTCCTTCTCGATCCGCCGGAGTACCGCCAGCGCCAGCAGGCGATCGCCGCCGCGCCGATCCCGGCGAAGCCGGCCGCCGCCGAGCCGGAAAAGCCCGCGGCCGAGGCGCCGAAGCCTGCCGCCGAGCAGCCGGCGGCGCCGCCCGCGGCCGAAACCCAGCCCACGCCCGCTCCCGCAGCGCCGGCTCCCGCACCGGCCGCCGAGGCGCCGGCGAAGCCGGCGGCCGAGGCCACGACCTACGAAGTAAAGCGCGGCGACACCCTCGCCGGCATCGCCAAGCAGCACATGCGTCCCGGCGTCACGCTGAACCAGATGCTGATCGCGATCTTCCGCGCCAACGAGGACGCGTTCATC
>DASSPL010000118.1:0-3918 GCA_035699685.1 Burkholderiales bacterium
GCCCCACTTGTCCTCGACCAGCACCGGCGTGCCGCCCATGCGGATCACGTTCTCCAGCATGCGGCCGCCGAACACGCCGTTCTGGCACACGACCACCTTGTCGCCCGGCGCGACCATGTTGACGAAGCAGTACTCCATGCCCACCGAGCCCGGCCCGGAGAGCGGGAAGGTGAGCGAGTTCTTCGTCTGGTAGACGTAGCGCAGGAGCGATTTCAGCTCCTCCATCATTTCCACGAACACCGGGTCGAGGTAGCCGATCGCGGGCTGGCTCATGGTGGTCAGCACGCGCGGATGGATCTCCGTCGGACCGGGCCCCATCAGCGTGCGCTGCGGCGGATGGAAGGACTGGATGCGCTTCGACGGGGCGTACTGGGTCATTGGATCGCTCTCAAAAAGACCAAAAGGGACGTTCTCCGGGCGCGACTTCACCCGCACGGGGTTCTTGGCGCTCGCTTCGTTGATCACTTCCATGGCGTTGATGCGCCCCTGAGTGATGCGCTCGACCTCGCCCGCCCAGCGCGCCGGCACGTAGCCGGTCTTCACCCAGTTGTGCACCACGGCGCGGTCGAGCTGGAAAGCGCGGGCCACGTCGGCCTGGCTGCCAAACATCTCGACCAGGCGCTCGGCGCAATTCATGGGCTGCAAGCTTATCCTGTCAAACTGGGTTTGACAATGGCTCTTAGCGACCAGCGCCCCTAGACTGCCCGGATGACCCAGGTTCGCCGCCGCGTCCTCTTCGACAGCGGGTTGCTGCGGATCGGTCACGTGCTCGCGCAGGGCTCGACGGAGCCCGGCGAAGTGCAGCGCCAGGAGTCCAACTTGGCCGTGCTTCCGGTGCGCGGCATCTTCACCAAGCACGACGCGCCGCGGCGGCAGGTCACGGGCACGCCGAGCCACGCGGTGTTCATCGCCGCGGACCGGGCTTATCGGCTCAGCTTCCCCGGGGGGATAGGCGACGAGTGCCTCACCCTGTTCGCGCCCCGCGATTTCGATTTCACGGCACTGCATCCGCACGCCGTCCTGCCCGCCGACGTGCTCCTGGCGCGCGGCATCCTCTGGCGGCAGCTCGCTGCCGGTGACCACGACGCGCTCGAGGTCGAGGAAAGGGGGCTCTCGCTCCTTTCAGCCGTGATGGCCGCCGCCACACCCCCGCATCGGAACGTTCGGCGGGATACCGCCGAGCGCCGCTCGCGCCAGGTCGAGCGCGTGAAGGAGGCGATCGGCGTCGAGCCGCAGCGGCGCTGGACCATCGGCGCGCTCGCTTCACTGGCCGGCGCCTCGGCGTACCACCTGGCCCGCGTTTTCCGCGAGGAAGTCGGCATGACGCTGCACCGCTACGTGACCCGCGCGCGCCTCGCCGTGGCGCTCGAGCGCGTGCTCGACGGCGAGCGTGATCTCACCACCATCGCGCTGGAAAGCGGCTTCACCAGCCACAGCCATTTCACCGCCCGCTTCCACCGGCTGTTCGGCCTCGCGCCGAGCCAACTGCGCAAGATCGTGACAGCGCCGACCGCGGCGCACGCGTAACGTAGTGCCATGGCTGACGACATCGCTCTTCTGCAAGAGCTGAACTCGAACTATGTGCGATCGGCGGAGGAAGGCGACCTCGCCTGGTACCGCGCCAACCTCGCGGACGATTACTTGTGCAGCACGGTTGACGGAAAGATCAGCGACAAGCAGCGCTTCCTCGAGCGTATCGGCAGCGGGTCGCCGGGATCGAAGATGCAGGCGGTCGACGTGCGCATCCGCCTGCTGGGCGACGTCGCGCTGATCCACGCCGGGTTCCGCTACCGCAAGCCCGACGGCGCCGAGGGCACCGGCCGCTACACCGACATCTGGGCGAAGCGCGCGGGCCGGTGGCTCTGCGTGTCGGCGCACTTCAACCGCTTCTGATGGATATCCTCGAAAAGCTGAACGACGGCTATATCCGCTCGGTGCGCGAGTCCGATGTCGCCTGGTTCGAGCGCCACCTGGCCGACGACTTCGTCAACAGCAATCCCGACGGCACGCTGGTCGACCGGGCCGGCTTCCTGAAGCAGATCGCCCGGCCGCAGGTGCGCGACCTGCGCTGTGAAGAAGTGCGCATCCGCCTGCTCGGCGACGTCGCCATCATCCACGCCCGCACCGTCTACACCCGGCCGGACGGCACCCCGGCCGCCGGGCGCTACACCGACGTCTGGGCGCGCCGCGGCGGGGACTGGCTCTGCGTGTGCGCTGACGTGACGCGCGGCTGAGCCTCGAAGCGGGTCGGGCCGGGCGGTAGACTTCGCCCATGGACTTCGACAAGACCATGCCGCTCCGGCCGCTGAAGCCGGCCGCAGACAGCAAGAAGGAACCAGCGAAAGAGCAGGCGAAAGAGCAGCCGAAATCGCAGCCGGCCGCGCAGCCCGCAGCCGAACACACCATGGAGCTCGCGCCGCTGGCTCCCGCACCGGCCGCCAAGGACCAACCTGCAGCGCCCAAAGCCGCTCCACCGGTAGCGAAAGAACAGCCTGCGCCTGCGCCCAAGCCGGCTGCTGCTGCCGCTCCCGCGCCGGCCGCCAAGGAGCAACCTGCGGCGCCGAAAGCTCCTCCATCGGCCGTGAAAGAACAACCTGCGCCTGCGCCCAGGCCGGCTGCCCCGGCGACGGCCGAAAACTTCAAACCGGAAACCGCGGCCGACGCGTGGCTTGGCCTGCTTGCCTCGCGCGGCGTCGAATATCTCTTCGCCAACGGCGGCACCGATTTCGCGCCGGTGGTCGAGGCGTACGCGAAGGGGCAGAAGCTTGGCTGGAAGCTGCCGCAGATCGTGATCGTGCCGCACGAGAACATGGGCGTTGCCATGGCGCACGGCTACACCATGGTCACCGGGCGGCCGCAGGCGATGATGGTCCACGTCGGCGTCGGCACGGCGAACTCGATGAACGGGCTGATCAATGCGTCGCGCCAGAACGTTCCCATCTTGTTTACGGCCGGAAGGACCCCGATCACAGAGTCGGGCGCGCTTCCCGCTGCGCGCAACAACTACATCCACTGGGCGCAGGAGCACTTCGACCAGGGCGGCATGCTGCGCGAGTTCATGAAATGGGACTACGAGCTGCGCCATGCCGAGCAGGTCGAGACGGTGCTCGACCGCGCGCTGGCGATCGCCAGGAGCGAGCCGCAGGGCCCGGTGTACGTCACGCTGCCGCGCGAGATCCTGGCATCCGGGTTCACGCGCGAATTCTCATCGCGCGCGACCATCAGCGCGGCGACGCCCGCTGCGGCCGACCCCGCGGCGCTCGAGGAGGCGGCCAAGCTGCTCGGCAACGCGCAGCATCCGCTGCTCATCACGGCGAACGGCGGCCGCACGGTCGATTCCTCCCGCGCCATCGAGCACCTGGCCCACGCGCTGGCCGTGCCGGTGATCCACTACCGGCCGCGCCATCTCGCGCTCTCCACCGAGCACCCGATGCACTGCGGATGGGATCCGCACGCGCTGCTGAAGGAAGCCGACGTCGTGCTGGTCGTCGATTGCGACGTGCCGTGGATCCCGAAGGAAGGCGGGCCGAAGCCCGACGCCAAGGTGATCCACATCGGACCGGATCCGCTCTTCGCACGCTATCCGCTGCGCGGCTTCCGCACCGACATCGCGCTCACCGGCGCCATCACGCCGACGCTGGAAGCGCTGTGGCGCAACGCGCAGAAGCAGGCGCCTTCGCCGCGGCAGATCGAGGAGCGCCGCAAGACCATCACCAAGCTGTCCGCCGAGATCCGGGCAAAGGCGCGCGGCGGCCTCGAGCCGATGCCGAAGGCGATCACCGGCAAGTGGCTCTCCGCGTGCATGAACAAGCTGCTCGACGAGCGCACGATCCTCATCAACGAGTACCCGACCGTGCTCGAGGAAATGACCATCACCGAGCCCGGCCGCTACTTCGGCAACACTTCCGCCGGCGGCCT
>DASSPL010000119.1:0-5239 GCA_035699685.1 Burkholderiales bacterium
CTTGGAGGAGATGTCGTAGGTGACGCGGTTGATGCCGCGCACCTCGTTGATGATGCGGTTGGAGATCTTCGCCAGCAGCTCGTGCGGCAGCGGCGCCCAGTCCGCGGTCATGAAGTCGGTGGTCTGCACGGCGCGCAGGGCGACCACGTTCTCGTAGGTGCGGCCATCGCCCATCACGCCGACGGAGCGCACCGGCAGGAAGACGGCGAAGGCCTGGGCGGTCTTGTCGTACCAGCCCGAGGAGCGCAGCTCCTCGATGAAGATGGCATCGGCGCGCTGCAGCAGGTCGATCGCCTTCGGCTCGATCGCGCCGAGGATGCGCACGCCGAGGCCGGGCCCGGGAAAGGGATGGCGGAACACCATCTCGCGCGGCAGGCCGAGCGCGAGGCCGAGCTCGCGCACTTCGTCCTTGAAGAGCTCGCGCAGCGGCTCAAGCAATTTCAGGTGCAGCGTCTCGGGCAGGCCGCCGACGTTGTGGTGCGACTTGATGGTCTGCGCCTTCTTGGTCTTCGCGCCGGCGGACTCGATGACGTCGGGATAGATGGTTCCCTGGGCCAGCCACTTCGCATTTCTTATTTTCGAAGCTTCGCGCTGGAACACCTCGACGAAGTGCTTGCCGATGATCTTGCGCTTCTGCTCGGGATCCGCGACGCCTTCGAGCGCGCCGTAGAACTCGGCCGAGGCGTCGACGTGCACCACCTTGACATGCAGGTGCCTGGCAAAGGTGTCCATCACCTGCTTCGCCTCGTCCAGGCGCAGCAGGCCGTGGTCGACGAACACGCAGGTCAGCTGCTCGCCGATGGCGCGGTGGATGAGCGCGGCTGCGACCGATGAATCGACGCCGCCGGAGAGGCCGAGGATGACTTCCTCCTTGCCGACCGTGCGCTTTATGGAGGCGACGGCCTCGCCGACGTAGTCCGGCATATTCCAGTCGCCGCGGCAGCCGCAGATGTCGCGCACGAACCGGGTGAGGAGCTTCGCGCCCTGGCGGGTGTGGGTCACCTCGGGGTGGAACTGCACCGCATAGAAGCGCCGCTCTTCGTCGGCCATGCCGGCGATCGGGCAGGCATCGGTGGAAGCCATCAGCTTGAAGCCGGGCGGCAGCTCGACGACCTTGTCGCCGTGGCTCATCCACACCTTGAGCATGCCGTGGCCCTCGGGCGTGCGGAAATCCTCGATGCCGTCGAGGAGCCGGGTGTGGCCGCGCGCGCGCACCTCGGCGTAGCCGAACTCGCGCACCTTGCCGGCCTCGACGCGCCCGCCGAGCTGCTGCGCCATGGTCTGCATGCCGTAGCAGATGCCGAGCACCGGCACGCGCTGCTCGAATACCGCCTTCGGGGCGCGCGCGGTGGATTCCTCGTACGCCGACATGTGGCTGCCGGAGAGGATGATGCCGGTCGCGCCGAACTCACGCACGAACGCGTCGGACACGTCGCACGGGTGGATCTCGCAATAGACCTTCGCCTCGCGGACGCGGCGGGCGATGAGTTGGGTGTACTGGGCGCCGAAGTCGAGGATCAGGACCTTTTGATGACTACTCGACCCGGTAATTTGGCGCCTCCTTCACGATCTGGACGTCATGGACATGAGACTCGCGCATGCCAGCACTCGTGATCTCGACGAACTGGCTCTTCGTGCGCAGGTCCTGGAGCGTCGGGCAGCCGGTGTAGCCCATGCTCGCGCGCAGGCCGCCGAGCAGCTGGTGGACCACCCACACGGCGCTGCCCTTGTACGCGACGCGGCCTTCGACGCCTTCCGGGACCAGCTTGTCGACGTTCATGTCGGAGTCCTGGAAGTAGCGGTCGGCGGCGCCCTTCTGCATCGCGCCGAGAGAGCCCATGCCGCGGTAGGACTTGTACGAGCGGCCCTGGTAGAGCTCGATCTCGCCGGGCGACTCGTCGGTGCCGGCGAAGAGCGAGCCGAGCATCACGGTGTGCGCGCCAGCGGCGAGCGCCTTGGCGACGTCGCCCGAGTAGCGCACGCCGCCGTCGGCGATCAGCGGCACGCCGGTCTTCTCCAGCGCCGCGGCGACGTTCTGGATGGCGGTGATCTGCGGCACGCCGACACCGGCGACGATGCGCGTGGTGCAGATCGAGCCCGGGCCGATGCCGACCTTCACCCCGTCGGCGCCGTGGTCGACGAGCGCCCTTGCGCCGTCGCCCGTACCGACGTTGCCGCCGATCACTTCGACGTTGAAATTCTTCTTTACCCACTGCACGCGATCGAGCACGCCCTGCGCGTGGCCATGGGCGGTGTCGACCACCAGCACATCCGCACCCGCTTCGACCAGGGCCGCGACCCGCTCTTCGGTGCCCTCGCCGACGCCTACGGCGGCGCCGACCCGCAGCTTGCCCTGCGAGTCCTTCGACGCGTTGGGGTGCTCGGTTTCCTTGAGGATGTCCTTGACGGTCACCAGCCCCTTGAGATGGAACTCGTCGTCCACCACCAGCACGCGCTCGAGGCGGTGCTGGTGCATGAGCTTCATCGCCTCCGCGCGGCTCGCGCCCTCGCGCACGGTGATCAGCTTCTTCTGCGGCGTCATGATGTTCTTCACCGGCTGGTCGAGGCTGGTCTCGAAGCGCAGGTCGCGGTTGGTGACGATGCCGACGACCTTGCCGCCGTTCTTCACCACCGGGAAGCCGGAAATCTTGTGCGTGCGCTGCAGCTCCATCACCTGCCGCACGGTCATCTCCGGCGGGATGGTCATCGGGTCGCGCAGCACGCCCGATTCGAAGCGCTTGACCTTGGCCACCTCGGCGGCCTGGGCCGCGGTCGGCAGGTTCTTGTGGATGATGCCGATGCCGCCTTCCTGAGCGAGCGTGATCGCGAGGCGCGCCTCGGTCACCGTGTCCATGGCGGCCGAGACCAGCGGGATGTTGAGCTCGAGCTTGCGGCTGAGGCGGGTCCTGAGGGAGGCGTCGCGGGGGAGGATGCGCGAGTGGGCGGGGAGGAGCAGTACGTCGTCGAAGGTCAGCGCCTTCTGAATCACCCGCATGAGGTCATCGCTCGCAAAGCGGCATTTTACACGAGCGTCCTTTGCCTCGATGCGATACTGTCATCCAACTACCCGGTTGGAGCGTTGATCGGCCCATGAAAACAATCCTCGCAGTGCTCGCCGCCCTGGCCTTCGCCGCCGCCGCCTCGGCGCAGACCTACAAGTGGGTCGACAAGGACGGCAAGGTGCGCTACGGCGACCAGCCGCCGCCGGGCGTGAAGGCCACTCCGCTCAGGGGCTCCTCCGGCCCCGCCGCGCCCGCCCCTTCCGCCGATGCCAAGAAGGACGACAAGAAGGGCGCGAAGCCGCTCAGCCCCGAGGCCGCGTTCCGCAAGCGCCAGCAGGAGCAGAAGGAAGCGGAGGAGAAGTCATCGAAGGAGCGCGCCGAGGCCGACATCCGCCGGCAGAACTGCGAGGTGGCCCGCGCCAACCTGCGCCAGCTCGAGAGCGGCCAGCGCATCTCCACGGTCAACGCCCAGGGCGAGCGCGTCTTCATCGAGGACAACGAGCGCGCCGCGCAGACGCAGCGCGCACAGAAGGCGGTCTCCGAGCACTGCAGGTAGGCTAGCGGCGCTTCTTCGCCGCGGCCCGCCGGCGGCGCTGCTCTTTCGGATCGGCCGCGAGCGGCCGGTAGATCTCGACCCGGTCGCCGTCCTTCAGGCGGGTCTGCGCGCCGACCACCTTGCCGAAAACACCGACTGCGGCGCCGGCAGTGAGGCCCGAGGCGTCGAGGGCATCGCGCACCGTGGCGCCGGGCGGGAGCCGGACCGTCACCGCGTTCACGCTCTCCGCGGTGGCGTACACCACCTCAACGCGGATGGAGCTCATCGGCGCGCCGGGTGAAGGCCTCCACCATCGTGTCCGCGATCTGGTCGAAGAGCGGGTCGAGCAGGCGCCGCAGCGGCCCGCCCGCGAGCTCGTAGCGCATCGAGAAATGGATCTGGCAGGCGCCCTCGGTCAGCGGCGTGAACTGCCACGACGCGCTGAACTGCCGGAACGGGCCTTCGACCAGCTTCATGTCGATGGAGCGCCCCGCCTGGTTCTCGTTCAGCGTGGTGAAGGACTGGCGGATGCCTCTGACTCCCGCCGTGAGCGTGGCGCGCTTCGGCGGGCCGGGATCGTCCACGCGCGCGTCCAGGCACCACGGCAGGAAGCGCGGGTAGGCCGGGATGTCGTCGACCAGCGCGTACATCTGCGCGGCGCTGTGCTCCACGATGGCAGAGCGGCTGATTTCCTTCATGGGAAGGATGTCGTCCCCGCGAAGGCGGGGACCCATTTTGGAAAGTTAGAAAGCGTGTCCAGAAAGGTCTTAAATTGGGTCCCCGCCTGCGCGGGGACGACGTTCCGCAGTCCCTAAACTAGAATTCTTCCTCATTTTCCTATGAGCATCGCCGACAACCGCAAGGCGTTCCACGATTACTTCATCGAGGAGCGCTACGAGGCGGGCATCGCGCTGGAAGGCTGGGAGGTGAAGGCCATCCGCGCGGGCCGCGCCAACATCGGCGACGGCTACGTCATGGTGCGCGGCGCCGAGCTGTTCCTCATCGGCGCCCACATCAGCCCGTTGCCCACGGTCTCGACGCACTTTACCCCGGACCCGACGCGCACCCGCAAGCTGCTCCTGCACGGCGAGGAGATCCGGCGGCTGATCGGCAAGGTCGAGCAGCGCGGCTATGCGCTGGTTCCCCTCAACCTGCACTACGCCAAGGGGCGCATCAAGCTGGAGATCGCCCTGGCGAAGGGCAAGCTGCAGCACGACAAGCGCGCCGACAAGCGCGAGAAGGAGTGGAACCGGGAGAAACAGCGGCTCCTGCGAAGCAGGTAGGGGCCGTTCCTAACTTACGCAGCCGCTGATTGCTTCTCTCCGGTGGAGGGCTCGGCGAGCGCGAGCCAGGTCGAGACGACCGTATCCGGGTTGAGCGACATGCTCTCGATGCCCTGCTCCATCAGCCAGCGCGCGAGGTCGGGGTGGTCGGACGGCCCCTGGCCGCAGATGCCGACGTACTTGCCCTGCTTGCGGCAGGCGCGGATCGCCATGGCGAGCATGCGCTTCACCGCGGCGTCGCGCTCGTCGAAGCCCTCGGCGACCAGCCCCGAATCGCGATCGAGGCCCAGCGTCAGCTGCGTCAGGTCGTTCGAGCCGATGGAGAAGCCGTCGAACAGCTCCAGGAACTCGTCGGCGAGGATGGCGTTGGACGGCAGCTCGCACATCATGACGATGCGCAGGCCGTTGGCGCCGCGCTT
>DASSPL010000120.1:0-14334 GCA_035699685.1 Burkholderiales bacterium
CACCTTGACGCGCGTCTCGGAGCCGATCACCTCGTCGCCCTTCTTGATCGAGCCGATGCGGCGGATGTCCATGCGCACCGAGGCGTAGAACTTGAGCGCGTTGCCGCCGGTGGTGGTCTCGGGGTTGCCGAACATGACGCCAATCTTCATGCGGATCTGGTTGATGAAGATGACCAGCGTGTTGGTGCGCTTGATGTTGGCGGTGAGCTTGCGCAGCGCCTGGCTCATCAGGCGCGCCTGCAGGCCCATCTGCGGCTCGCCCATCTCGCCCTCGATTTCGGCCTTGGGCGTGAGCGCCGCCACCGAGTCGACGACGATCACGTCCACCGCGCCCGAGCGCACCAGCATGTCGGCGATCTCGAGCGCCTGCTCGCCGGTGTCGGGCTGCGAGATCAGCAGATCTTCGGTCTTCACGCCGAGCTTGGCGGCGTAGGTGATGTCGAGCGCGTTCTCCGCGTCGATGAAGGCCGCGGTACCGCCGAGCTTCTGCATTTCGGCGATCACCTGCAATGTCAGCGTGGTCTTGCCCGAGGACTCGGGGCCGTAGATCTCGACCACCCGGCCGCGCGGCAGGCCGCCGATGCCGAGCGCGATATCGAGGCCGAGGGAGCCGGTGGACACCGTCTCGATGTCCTTGATGGCCGCATCGTCCATCTTCATGATCGAGCCCTTGCCGAACTGCTTCTCGATCTGGGAAAGCGCGGCGGCTAATGCCTTAGACTTGTTGTCATCCATTTCGTCTGTACCTCTTCTTTTAGGTCGGCATCTACGGCAGGTTCGTGATCCTGGGCCAACACCGGATACTGTATAAACGTCCATGATTGTGAAACCGTTGACCGGCGCCTGTCAACTCCCAAAAATCCGTTAGGAGACAAATCGATGGCGAAAGTCGCGTTCCTCGGCCTCGGCGTCATGGGCTACCCGATGGCGGGCCACCTGCTGAAGAAGGGCGGCCACGATGTGACTGTCTATAACCGCACCGCCGCCAAGGCCCAGCAGTGGGCAAAGGAGTACGGCGGCAAGCACGCGGCGACGCCGCGCGAGGCGGCGAAGGACTGCGACTTCGTGATGATGTGCGTCGGCAACGACGACGACGTGCGCTCGGTGGTCTACGGCGACAACGGCACGCTCGCCGGCATGAAGAAGGGCGCGATCCTGGTCGACCACACCACCGCCTCGGCCACGGTGGCGAAAGAAGTCTTCCAGAAAGCGAAAGACAAGGGCATCGGTTTCGTCGACGCCCCGGTCTCGGGCGGGCAGGCCGGCGCGGTGAACGGCCAGCTCGGCATCATGTGCGGCGGCGAGCAGGCCGAATTCGACAAGGCCAAGCCGGTGATGGACAGCTACGCCAAGATGTGCGCCCTGATCGGCGGGCCCGGCGCCGGCCAGCTGACCAAGATGGTCAACCAGATCTGCATCGTCGGCATCGCCGAGGGCCTGGCCGAGGCGGTCGCCTTCGCCAAGCGCAACAACCTCAACGTGGAAAAGGTGATCTCGGTCATCTCCAAGGGCGCCGCGCAGTCCTGGCAGATGGAGAACCGCTGGAAGCAGATGGACGAGCTGAAGGCCGAGGGCTTCGGCTTCGCCACCGAGTGGATGCGCAAGGACATGAGCATCTGCCTCGACCAGGCCAGGAAGAGCGGTGCCGCGCTTCCCGTGGCGGCGCTCGTCGACCAGCTCTATTCGCGGCTGGAAGCGCGCGGCGGCAAGCGCTGGGACTCGACCGCGGGGCTGATCCAGCTTCTGCTCAAGGACTAATCGAGCGGTTTCAGGTTTCCGAGGAGCGTCGGCACGAGCTCCGTGACCGTCGGATGGATGTGCACCGCGCGCTGGATCGTGGTGTAGGGCCGCTTCGCGTACATCACGTCGAGCAGCGAGTGCACCACCTCGTCGCCGTTCATGCCGAGGATCGCCGCGCCGAGGAGATCCTTCGAGTCCGCGTCGACCAGCACCTTCATGAAGCCCTGCGTCTCGCCCGCTTCGCGGGCGCGGCCGATGCGGCTCATCGGCATCTTGCCGGCGAGGACGCGCTTTCCTGATTTGCGCGCCTCCGCCTCGGTCATGCCGGCGCGGCCGAGCGGCGGGTCGATGAACAGCGCGTAGGCCTGGATGCGGTCGGAGATGCGGCGCTTGTCGGCGTCAAACAGGTTGGCGGCGACGATTTCGTAGTCGTTATATGAGGTGTGCGTGAAGGCGCCGCGGCCGTTGCACTCGCCGAGCGCCCACACGCCTTCGGCGCTGGTTCGGCATTCGTCGTCCACCTCGATGTAGCCGCGCTTGTCGAGCTTGACGCCGGCCGCGTCGAGTCCCAGGTCTGCGGTGTTGGGCGTGCGGCCGACGGCAAGGAGCACATGGCTGCCTTCGGCGACTTTGCGGCCGCGCTTGCACTCCAGGCGCACCGTGATGTTGCGGCCTTCCTTCGCGAGAGCCATGCACTCGGCGTCGGTGCGGACCGTTACGCGTTCGCGCTTGAGGATGGCCAGGATCTCCTCGGCGACGTCATCGTCCTCGCGTGGCAGCACCTTCGGTGCGCGCTCGACCACCGTGACCTCCGAGCCGAAGCGGCGGTACATCTGCGCGAATTCCAAGCCGATGTAGCTGCCGCCGATGATGACCAGATGCCGCGGCGTGAAGTCGACGTCCATGATGCTGCTGTTGGTGAAGTACGGCACGTCCCTGATCCCCGGCAGATCGGGCACCGCGGCGCGCGCGCCGACGTCGAGGAAGATGCGCTCGGCCTCGAGCGTGCGGCCGTTCACCTTCACCCGCCGCGGCGCGGTGAAGCGCGCGTGGCCGTGGATCAGCGAGACGTGCTTCATCCCGCCGAGCCATTTCTTCAGCCCGTTGACGGACTGGCGCACGACCGCGTCCTTGCGCCGCTTCACCTTCTCCATGTCGACGCGTACCGCGCGGCCGGAGAAGCCGTACTCGTCGCCGCGTCGCGCCATGTGCGAGGCACGCGCGCTCGCGATCATCGTCTTCGTCGGGATGCAGCCGGTGTTGACGCACGTGCCGCCGAGGAGCTTGCGCTCGATGAGCGCTGTCTTCACGCCTTCCTTGTCCAGGCGGGCGCACAAGGCGGGCCCGGCCTGGCCGGCGCCGATCACGATGGCGTCGAAGCGTTCGCTCATGGTCCCCTCCGGAAAACGAGCAGACGGTTGTTGGCGGGCATTGGGTTGTCCTCCTCGAGCGTCATGCCGTGGCGCGCGGCGAGGGCGAAGATCGCTTCTGCGTCCCGCAGGCCGCTTTGCGCGTCGCGCCGGCGCAGGCTGGCATCGAACGCCGCGTTGCTGGGCGAAGTCGGCCGGCCGGCATAGTTGAACGGGCCGTACAGGGCGAGCACGCCGCCGCGCGGCAGCAGGCGGCCGATGCCGGCGAACATGCGCTCGACCTGCGGCCACGACATGATGTGACAGGTATTGGCGCTGAACACGGCGTCGGCTTCGACTGGCGGCAACGGCCGGTCGACGTCGAGCTCGATCGGCTCGAGCAACCCCGGTGTCTGCGCTTCCTCGCGCCAGAGGCGGATGCCCGGCAGGTTCTCCGGAACGTCGCTCGGCTGCCAGGTCAGGTGCGGGAGGCGCGGGGCGAAGTACGCTGCGTGCTGACCCGTGCCCGAGCCGATCTCGAGCACGCGCCGACGGTCGCCGAACACGCGCCGCAGGACATCGAGAATCGGATCGCGGTTACGCTCGCACGCTTCAGAAAAGGACTTCATTGCCCGAATATTTCCAGCCGGGCGGCACCAGGCTGCGCACCTGGAAGAAATCGTCGTCGCGGAAGAGGAAGGTCTCGAGGAAGGTGAGCGAGCCGCGACCCTGCAGGAGCTCGGGGGCGGGCAGCGGGTACGGCGCCGCCTTCGCCACGCTCGACAGCGCGCGCCGCTCGAGGACGCGGTAGCCGTTGGAGCGGTAGACCGAAACCGCGGTCGGCTGGCCGAGGAGGTCGATGGTGATCTCGAGCACGACGATCGACTTCATCATCTCGGGCATCGGCTCCGAGTAAGTCTGCGCGTTCGCACGCACGATGCGCGCCGCGACGCCTTTCTTGTAATCGTGAAGCGAAATGGGCCTGTAGGGCTCGAGGGTTTTCGCAATCACCACCGGCGAGGTAACCGCCCGCGGTGCAGGCGGCTCGGGTGCGGGAGGTTGCCGCGGCGCCTGCGCGCAGCCACCGAGCACGATGAGACAGGAAATTGCCGTGCGTGACATTGTTCCTCTTCCCTGCCTACATGGTAGAGGATTTGCGCAGCCGCCACGTGGCGAGCGGGCCGAACAGCGCGCCGAGGCCGAGGGTGGCCCATGCGACGCCCCACGCGAACGCGTCGGTGCTGGTGCGCGCGCCGCCCGCCAGGTCGAGCGCCCAGCCGAACGCCACCGGGCTGACCACGCCCGCGCCGAAGCCGACCACCGAGCGCACCGCGTAGGCGACGCCGAGGTAATGCGGCGCCACGCTCTCGGCCAGCACCGTGGAATGCGTCGACGAATCGGCGATCGCGGCGAAGTTGTAGAGGCAAGCCAGCGCCACCAGGAGAACCAGCGGGAGGGCGATCAGCCAGCCGATCGAGAACGAGAGCGCGAGGCTCACGCACGACCAGGTGAGGATCGTCTGTGTGCGCCCCCAGCGGTCGGCCATCGTGCCGCCGACGATGCTGCCGGCGATGTTGGCGACGTAGGTCAGCGCCGCAAGAACCAGCGCCAGGGCAGCGGCGTTGTCATGCCCGTGGAGAACGAGCGCCGCGGTGAGGAAAGCCGGCAGCCAGGCCCACAGACCGAGGAGCTCCCAGTTGTGCGCGGTGTATCCCCAGATGGAAAGCATGCCGCGGCGGTTCTTCCAGACCGCGGGCAGCGAGCCGAGCAGCGATTCACCGGCCGGCCGCGGATGAACCACGTTCGGTGTGGCGCGCAGCACATAGACGCCGAGCAGCCACGACACGACCGGCAATGCCGCCACCGTGGCGAGAGCGCCCCGCCAATCGGTGAATTGGAGAGCAAGCCCCGCTACCCCGAGGCAGATGGCATAGCCGGCGCTCGAGCCGGCGATGAGGTAGCCCATCGCCCGGCCGCGCCGCGTGCGCTCCACGTTGTCGTTGATCAGGGCGAGCGCCGGCGTATACGTGCCGCCCTGGCACAGGCCGGTCAGCGCATGCAGCCAGAATGCCGACCCGAAACCGTCGGCGAAGAGAACGAAGGCCCAGGGGCTGATGCAGGCGGCGATGCCGGTCGTCACGTAGGCGCGCTTCGCGCCAAAGTGGTCGGCGATGAAGCCGACGATGAACAGCGAGCTGAGGTAGCCGAGGTGGAAGGCGGCCTGCACCATGCCCGCCTCGCGCGAGCTGAGCCCCCAGGCCTGCTGGGTAAGCGGCAGCACGGCCGAGTAGGCGACGAACCAGGTGGCGGCCAGCACGCGGCTGGTGCACAGGGCCGCCAGCCACGCGCCCGAGCCCGGCGGAAATGCTAGTCGGCGTATCCGGGCATTTCCCGGTCGAGGATGCGCATCATCGCCTCGAAGAACAGGCGCTCGCGCTCGGCGCGCGAGTGGCGGTCGTCGACGGGCGGCGCCTGCACCTGCGCGACGATCTCGTCGGACAGGACCTCGAGCGGCTGCCCGGTGCTCATCGCGAGGATCTGCGCGCGGCACACGCGCTCCAGCTTGTAGAGCCGGCGATACGCCTGTGCGATGGTGCTCCCCGTGACGAGCACGCCGTGGTTCTTCATGAACAGCACGTGCTTGCTGCCGATCACTCCTGCGAGGCGCTCGCCCTCCTCGACGAAATCGGCCGTGCCGGCGTAGGTGTCATCGTAGGCGACATGGCCGTGGAAGAACGCGGCGGTCTGGCTCGCCGGCACCAGCCTGTTGTTCTTCAGCATGTTCAGCGCCACCGCCCACGTCTGATGCGTGTGCAGCACCACGCGCGCGCCGCAGATCCGGTGTATCGGCGCATGGATGCATTGCGCGGACAGCTCGACCACCCCCTCGCCCTCGAGCGTCTTGCCCGACTCGTCGAACACGATCATGTCGCTCGCGCGCGCCTCGGACCAGTGCAGGCCGAACGGCAGGATCAGGTAGCGATCCTCATGGCCCGGCACGGTGACGGTGAAGTGGTTGTCGATGCCCTCTTCCAGCTCGTGCAGAACCGCGAGGCGGTGGGCGGCGGCGAGGTGGATCTTCGCCTGGCGGACCGGGTCGGTCGCCGGCGGTGCTACGAGAGGATGGACGGACATGGTCCCCCGATGATACCGCCGGCGCTTCTCAGGCCGCCAATCGGACGGGAATGCGGCGCGGCCCGAACGGCTTCTCGAACTTGCCGAAGCGGCCGGCGATGCGCGCGCCGCAGTGGGCGCAGGTGCCGCCCTCGCTGACCGCGTACTTGCCCAGGCTATACCAGTCGCGCTCGATCACCACCTTCTCGCACGACGGACAGTACGTCGAGCCGCCGGCGCTGTCGTGCACGTTGCCGGTGTAGACGTAATTGAGCCCCGCGAGCTGCCCGATCTCGCGCGCGCGCGTCAGCGTCGCCGCGGGCGTCGCCGGGATGTCCGTCATCTTCCAGTCGGGGTGGAAGGCGGTGAAATGCAGCGGCACGTCCGGCCCGAGGTTCTGCCGGATCCACTTGCATTGGGCGCGCAGCTCGTCGTCCGAGTCGTTCTTGCCGGGGATCAGCAGCGTGGTGATCTCGGTCCACACCGCGGTGTCCTTCACCAGGTAGACGAGGGTGTCGAGCACCGGCTGCAGCCGGCCGCCGCAGATCTTGTAGTAGAAGTCGTCGGTGAACGCCTTGAGGTCGACGTTGGCGGCATCCATCTTGGCGTAGAACTCGCGCCGCGGCGCGTCGTGGATGTAGCCGGCGGTGACGGCCACCGTCTTCACGCCTTTCGCGTGGCAGGCGTCGGCGATGTCCATCGCGTACTCGGCGAAGATCACCGGGTCGTTGTAGGTGAAGGCAACCGACTTGCAGCCCGCCTTCAGCGCCGCCGCTGCGATGGCTTCCGGGCTCGCCTCGTCCTGCAGCCGGTCCATCTCGCGCGACTTCGAGATGTCCCAGTTCTGGCAGAACTTGCACGCCAGGTTGCAGCCCGCGGTGCCGAACGACAGGATGCTCGAGCCGGGATAGAAGTGATTCAGCGGCTTCTTCTCGACCGGATCGATGCAGAAGCCCGACGAGCGGCCGTAGGTCGTGAGCACCATGCTGTCGTTCTCGCGCATGCGCACGAAGCACAGGCCGCGCTGGCCTTCGTGCAGGCGGCAATCCCTCGGACACAGGTCGCACTGCAGACGCCCGTCGTCGAGCATGTGCCACCAGCGCCCCGGGTGGTTCATTCCGCCCACTTGGTGACCCGATAGCGGAACACCTTGCACCGCCCGATTCGCCTGTCGGCCGGCAAGCCCGCCTTGCGCAGCAGTTCCTGCAGGAAGTCGCGCGTATCGGGAATGCTCTCCCATACCTGCGGCAGGAAGGTGGCTCGCCGGCCGTCGGCCTCGAGGATCAGCCCGTCCTCGCCCGGCCGGATCTGCGCGATCAGGTCGGCCTCGTCGGCGAAGCGCATGGGTTTCGGCGCGGACAGGAACGACACTTCCACGCGGATGCGCGGCCACTCGTCCGCCGTCATCGGCGCAAAGCGCGGGTCGCGGAACGCGGCCGCCAGCGCGTTTTCGGCCACGTCGCTGCCGAGCGGGCGCGCGGCTTCCAGGCTGCCGATGCAGCCGCGCAGCTCGCCGTCGCGCGTCAGCGTGACGAAGGTAGCGCCGGCCTGTCTCAGCCACGGGGCGTCGGCCGTATAGGCATTGCCGAAAAGGCGCGATTCGATCGCCGCGCGCGCGATACCGAGCAGCGTTTTGCCGGCCTGGTCGGCGTCGACCTCGGCGCCGGGCTCATAGAGCGCGAAGGCCGAATAGCCCACCACCTGCCCCTTGCCGCCGGCCGTGTCGCCGGAGTTGCACGCGGCGAGGAGCTTGATGCCCAGGCTGCGCTGCTGCGCGGTGAGCAGGAAGCCGTTGAGCGGCGTGGCGCCGCAGGCCTCCTCGTGATCGAGGTCCGTGGCGAACCGTGCAATGCGGGTGACGGTATTGCGGTCGATCTGCCGCGCCTTCCCATACGGGTGGTAATGCGAGAGATCGGTCGAGATCACGATCAGCGTTTCCCGCCCGCCCCAGAGCCGCCCGATGACCTCGGCGACCTGCTCGGGGGTGGCCTCGCCCACGGCGAAGGGCACCAGGGAGAACTCGCCGAGCTGGCGCTGCAGGAACGGCAGCTGCACCTCCAGCGCGTGCTCATGCAGATGGGCAGCGTCGCTTGGCACGACCTGCTGCAGGCCCGTCAGCCGCGAAAGGGCGTCGTGATCGATCGGTACCGTCCCGAGCGGCGTGGCGAACGCGGCGTCGGTCGGCACGGCGAGCCCGCGCACCGGGACGCGGTGCACGGGCCCGAGCAGGACCACGCGGCGCACGACGCCGCGCGCAGGCGCGAGCTCGTCGTAGGCGCGCGCAGCCACCGGGCCGGAATAGATGTAGCCGGCGTGCGGGACGATCAGCGCCTTCGGGAAGCCGAGGCGCGGCCCGTTCTGCTCGACGCCGCCGAGGAGCTCTTCCAGCTCGGCGGAGAGCGATTGCGCCTCCCCGGGATAGAAGAGGCCGGCAACGGCGGCATTGCGGACCGAAGGCATAGCCCTATGTAGGGATGGGCTCAGCCTTCGTCAAGTAGTTCCAGCATGCCGGCAAGAGCGTGCTCGACCGACTGCCGCCGCACCGCCTCGCGATCGCCGGCAAAGCGCTTCGTTTCTGCGCGGACCCGGCGGCCCGCCGCGTCCCCTTTTGTCGCCCAGGCAAAACACACGGTGCCTACGGGCTTTGCCGCCGTGCCGCCGGTGGGTCCGGCGATGCCCGTGACGGCAAGCGCCACCGTGCCGCGGCCCTTCTCGAGGGCGCCGCGCGCCATCTCCGTCGCCGTTTCCTCGCTCACCGCGCCATGGCGGGACAAGGTCTCCTGGCGCACGCCCAGCATCTCCTGCTTGGCCTCGTTCGAATAGGTGACGAAACCGCGATCGAACCAGGCCGACGAGCCGGCGATCGCCGTCAGCTCCTGCGCGATCCAGCCGCCGGTGCACGACTCGGCCGTGACCACCACCGCGTG
Organism: Burkholderiales bacterium; assembly: GCA_035699685.1. Lineage (GTDB taxonomy): Bacteria > Pseudomonadota > Gammaproteobacteria > Burkholderiales > SG8-39 > SCGC-AG-212-J23. The sequence continues at coordinate 9,131 of DASSPL010000120.1, forward strand.
AGCGTCCTTGAGGCGCGATGCGAGCTTTCTGGCGAGCTCGTTCACGACAGGAGCCGCTTGGCGAGCGCCAGCACGAGAAGCGTGTAGCCGGCGGCCAGCACGTCGTCGAACATGGCGCCGAAGCCGCCGTGGTGGCGCCGCTCGAACCAGCGGATCGGCGGCGGCTTGGTGATGTCGAAGAGCCGAAACAGGACGAAGGCCGCCGCCTGCCACGCGAACTCTCGCGGCACGAGGGCGAGCACGAGCATGAAAGCGACCATCTCGTCGCACACCATCGCCGGATGATCGCCGACGCCGAGGCGCCGCCCGGTCAGCGCGCAGGCCCACACGCCGGCGGCAAAGAAGGCGGCCATCAGGCCGACGAACAGCGCCGGCGGCATCAGGCCGCCGATGATCCAGCCGAGCGGCCACGCCGCCAGCGTGCCCACGGTGCCCGGCGCCCGCGGCGCGAGTCCCGCGCCGAAGCCGAAGGCGACGACGTGCGCCGGATGGGCGAAGGCGAAGCTGGCGGTGGGCCGGGCGACGATCATGCGCCGCGAAAATGATCGTAGGCCGGAGCGTACGACACCGGCTCGCCTCTGGCGTCGCGCACCGCGAGGTCGGGCTTGCCGCGCTCGATCGTGCCGATGCGCGTCAGCGCGATCGACAGCTCCTGCGACAGCGACTGCAGCGCGTCGCGGGCTTTCGCCGGCGCTGTGAACAGCAGCTCGTAGTCGTCGCCGCCCGAGAGGATGCAATCGCGCTCGAGCACTGCATCGCCAAGCGAGCGCAGCGCCGCGGCCCGTGGAATGCGCTCGTAGTCCACTACCGCGGCGACCTGGGAGCGCTCGAGGATGTGCCGCAGATCGCCGACCAGGCCGTCGGAAACGTCGATCGCGGCGTGCGCGAGCCCGCGCAGCCGCTCACCGAGCTCGAGCCTCGGCTCCGGCTGGTGCAGCCGCAGCGCCGCTGCCGGGATTTCGGGATGCCTGAGCGCGAGCGCGGCGCCGCCGAGCTCACCGGATACCCAGATGTCATCGCCGGGCCGGGCGCCGCTGCGATACAAGGCGAGGCCGGCGGGCAGCTCGCCGATGGCCGTCACGGTAAAGGTGAGGACGCTCGAGCGCGTGGTGTCGCCGCCGATCAGCTCCACGCCGTATCGCTCCGCGAGCGCGAAGAAACCGGCCGCAAACCGCTCCAGCCAGGCGCTGTCGGCCGACGGCAAGCCGATCGCCAGCAGGGCCCAGCGCGCGGCGGCGCCCATCGCGGCGAGGTCGGAAAGGTTCACCGCGAGAGCCTTGTGGCCGAGCGCGCGCGGCTCGGCGCCGGCCGCGAAATGGCGCCCTTCGACCAGCATGTCGGTGGTCAGCGCGAGCTCGAGGCCGGCATTCGGTCGCAACAGCGCGCAGTCATCGCCGACGCCGAGCAGCGCCCGGTTCGGCGCCCTGTCGAAGTGGCGCCGGATGAGCTCGAACTCGTTCAGACCGGGTTGCGCGCCCGCGCCACTTCGTCCGGGCGCAGGCGCGCTGCGATTTTTTCGAGCACGCCGTTGACGAAGCGGTGCCCCTCGGAGGCGCCGAAACTCTTGCCGAGCTCGATCGCCTCGTTCAGCACCACCTTGAACGGTGTCTCCGGGTGCGCCACCAGCTCGAGCGCACCGATGTAGAGGATCGAGCGCTCGACCGGCGAGAGCCGGGCGAAGTCGCGATCGAGGTGCGGCGTGATGAGCGTCTGCAGCTCGCCCTGCCGGTCGCGCACGCCGCGCACCAGCGCTTCGGCGAACGAGCGGTCGCCCTTGTCGAAGCCCTCCAGGCCGCGCGCCTCGTCCATCGGGTCGCCGCCCGAGAGCTGCCACGCGTACAGCGCCTGGAGCGCGATCTCGCGCGATTGGCGCCTAGCGGTCTTCATGCAGTCGCACTTTCAGCTTGGCCATCTCCACGGCGACGCGCACCGCCTCGGCGCCCTTCTCCAGGCGCGCCTCGGCCTGCGCCTCGTCTTCGGTAGTCAGGATGCCATTGGCAATCGGCAGGCCGCACTCCAGCGCGACGTCCATTACGCCGCGCGCGGATTCGCTCGCCACCACCTCGAAGTGGTAGGTCTCGCCGCGGATCACGAGGCCGATGGCCACCAGCGCATCGAAGCGCCCGGTCTGCGCGAGCCATTGCAGCGCGACCGGTATTTCCAGCGCGCCCGGAACCGAAACCACGGCGCATTCGACGCCGAGCTTGCGCGCTTCTTCCTGCGCGCGCTCGAGCAGCTTCGACGCCAGGGTCTCGTTGAAGCGGCTCGCGGCTACGCCGAGACGCATCGGCGGCCTCAGGCGCGCCGCGGCAGGTAGCCGGTGACTTCGAGCCCGAAGCCGGCCATGCTGGGCATCTTGCGCGGCGCCGCCATCAGCTTCATGCGGCCGATGCCGAGGTCGCGCAGGATCTGCGCGCCGATGCCGTAAAGGCGCAGGTCGGCCGAGCGCGGCCCTCTCGGACGCGCATCCGAAAGACGCGACTGCAGCGCATCGCTCGTCTCCGTGCAGTTGAGCAGCACCATCACGCCGGCGCCGGCCTCGCGGATCGCCGCCAGGGCCTCGCCCACGCCCCATGAATGCGTTCCGGGCCCGGCGTCCAGCAGGTCGACGAGCGAAAGCGGCTCGTGCACGCGCACCAGCGTCTCGCGCTCGCGCTGCGGCGTGCCGAGCACCAGCGCGAGGTGCGCGGCGCCCAGCGCGAGGTCGCGGTACGAGACCAGCCGGAAGCGGCCCCAGGCCGTATCGATGTCGCGGTCGAGCGTGCGCTGCACCAGCGACTCGTTGCGGCTGCGGTATTCGATCAGGTCGGCGATGGTGCCGATCTTCAGGCCGTGCTCCGCGGCGAAGTGCACGAGGTCCGGCAGGCGCGCCATGCTGCCGTCGTCGCGCATGATCTCGCACAGCACCGCCGCCGGCGTGAGCCCCGCGAGCCGGGCGAGATCGCAGCACGCCTCGGTGTGGCCGGCGCGCACCAGCACGCCGCCGGGCTGCGCGATGAGCGGAAAGACGTGGCCGGGCTGCACGATGTCCTCGGGCCGGGCCTCGCGCGCCGCCGCCACCTTGACGGTCAGCGCGCGGTCGTGCGCCGAGATGCCGGTGGCGATGCCTTCGGCGGCTTCGATCGAGACGGTGAAGTTGGTGCCGTGGCGCGAGCGGTTCTGCTCGACCATCGGGCGCAGGCCGAGCTGCGCGGCGTGCTCCTCGGTGATCGGCATGCAGATCAGGCCGCGGCCGTGCTTGGCGAGGAAATTGATCTTCTCGGCGGTGACGAAGTCGGCGGCGAAGACGAGGTCGCCCTCGTTCTCGCGATCCTCGTCGTCGACCAGCACCACGATCCGGCCGGCGCGGACGTCGGCGATGATCTCGGCGATCGGGCTGATGGCAGCGGCTTCCCTGCGCATGACCCGATTCTACGTCCTGCGGTGCTACTCGGCGGCTTCGGCCTCGGCGCCGCCGGTCTTTTCGCGGATGCGCGCCGACTTGCCGGAGCGCTCGCGCAGGTAATAGAGCTTGGCGCGGCGCACGTCGCCTTTTCTCTTCACCTCGATCGAGGCGATGAGAGGCGAGTAGGTCTGGAAGGTGCGCTCTACGCCCTCGCCGGAGGACACCTTGCGCACGATGAAGGAGGAGTTGAGGCCGCGGTTCCTCTTGGCGATCACCATGCCCTCGAAGGCCTGCACGCGCTTTCTTTCGCCTTCGACGACGTTGACGTTGACCAGCACCGTGTCACCCGGCTCGAAGTCCGGGATATTGCGGGCGAGGCGCTTGATCTCTTCCTGCTCGATGGTCTTGATCAGATCCATTTCAACTGCTCCTATGTTCCTGCTGGAACTCGGCCAGCAGCGTCTGTTCTTCCCTGCTCATGCCCCGCGCCTGCAGCAGATCCGGCCGTCTCAGCCAGGTCCGGCCCAGCGCCTGCTTCAGCCGCCAGCGCCGGATGTTCTCATGGTGCCCGGACAGCAGCACCTCCGGCACCTTCTCGCCCCGGTACGCCTCCGGGCGCGTGTACTGCGGGCAGTCCAGCAGCCCTGCGGCGAACGACTCCTCCAGCGCCGAGTGCGCGTCGCCGAGCGCGCCCGGAAGCTGCCGTACGCAGGCGTCGATCAGCGCCATCGCCGCAATCTCGCCTCCCGAGAGCACGAAGTCGCCGATCGACAGCTCTTCGTCCACCCGACGCGCGAGCAGCCGCTCGTCCACGCCTTCGTACCGGCCGCACAGCAGCGTCAGGGAGGACTCTCCTGCAATCTCCATGATGCGCCGGTGGTCCAGCTTCCTGCCCTGCGGCGACAGGTACACCACCCTGCCGCCACCCGCGGCCGTCGCCGCATCCAGTGCCTTTTCGAGCGGCTCGGCCAGCATCACCATGCCCGGCCCGCCGCCGTACGGACGCTCATCCACCGTCCGGTAATTATCCGTCGTGAAATCGCGCGGATTCCACGTCTTCAGCTGCCACAACCCGGCCTGCAAGGCCCGGCCGGTGATGCCGCTCTCGGTCACCGCCGAGAACATCTGCGGGAAGAGCGTCACGACATCGAACCGCATCACCAGTCTGCGCCCCAGTCGACCACGATGCGCCTTGCACCGACATCGACTTGCTTCACGATCGCCGCCACCCACGGGATCAGGCGACCGTCCACGTCCATCACGTCCTGCGCGCCGTTGCTGGTCCACTGCCTGACCACGCCGAGGCGAGCGCCCTGCACGTTCCACACCTCCAGGCCGAGCAGATCGACCAGGTAGTAGTGTCCTTCGTCCGGCTCCGGCAGCGCCTCGCGCGCAACCGACACCGCCTCACCCTTCAGCGCCAGCGCCTGCTCGCGGTTCTCGAGCCCGTCGAGCTTCGCGACCACCGTCGCGCTGTGCACTCTCGCTTCGGCGACCCGGTAAGCCGCGCCGCCGATCCACCACTCCTGCGCTTCGGCGAGCGCTTCGGTCACTCCGCCGCCGGGGACTACCTTGATCCAGCCGCGCACGCCATACGATCCGGCGACGCGGCCCATTTCGATCAGCCGATCAGGCTGCCTTTTTTGCAAACTTCTTGACGAGGCGCCCGGCGGTCGGGGAGAGCTGCGCGCCGCGTCCCTGCCAGTGCTTCACGCGCTCCAGGTTCACGCGCAGCGCCTCGCGCCCCTCGGGGGCCTTCGGATCGTAGAAGCCCACGCGCTCGAGGAATTTGCCCGAGGCCGCGCGGCGCGAATCCGCC
>DASSPL010000121.1:0-3819 GCA_035699685.1 Burkholderiales bacterium
CGATCGCCGGGCTTTAATTCCGTACCGGGTACGGAATTATTCCTTTCGCCGTGGGTGGGGATCTTCGGCGCGCGCGAAGGCGAGCAGGCGCTCGACCTCGTCGGCGTGCACGCGGCGGTTGCGCCAGTACCAGAACTGCACCACCGTCATCGTCGCCGCGACGAACAGGCCGAACACCACGATCACCAGGTAGATCGAGTGGCCGACGTTCAGGAGCAGCGAGTACAGCGCGATCATGATGAGGATCGACGAGTTCTCGTTGAAGTTCTGCACCGCGATCGAGCGGCCGGCGCCGACCAGGTGGTGGCCGCGGTGCTGCAGCAGCGCGTTCATCGGCACGACGAAGAACCCGGCCAGCGCGCCGATGATGATCATGATGCCGACGGCGAGCCACACGTGCTGGACGAAGATCATGACGATGACGAAAAGCCCCATGCCGATGCCGAGGGGGATCACGCGCACCGAGCGGTCGAGCGACACCCAGGCCGAGGCGAGCACGGCGCCGATGGCGATGCCGACCGCGGTGACGCCCTGCAGGATGGCGGCCTTGGAGAGGTCGAAGCCCAGGGCGGTGCGCGCCCATTCGATGACGATGAACTGCAGCGTGGCCCCGGCGCCCCAGAAGAGCGTGGTCACCGCGAGCGAGATCTGCCCCAGGCGGTCCTTCCACAGGTGCACCACGCAGCGGCCGAAGTCGCGCAGCGTCTCCATCGGGTCGTTCGGCAGCTTCTTCAGCGTGACGCCGGTGTCCGGCACCTCGAGGTTGAAGAGCGCGGCCACCGCGTAGACGATGACGATGAGCGCGATGGCGGCTTCCGCCGGCGTATCGATCGGCGTCTCGATGAACGGCAGGTCGACGTGCAGCAGCACGCCCGAGATGTGCGCGTGCAGCAGGAGGCCGCCGAGCATCGTGCCGAGGATGATCGAGGCCACCGTGAGCCCCTCGATCCAGCCGTTCGCCACCACCAGCTGCCTGTGCGGCAGGTACTCGGTGAGGATGCCGTACTTCGCCGGCGAGTAGGCCGCCGCGCCCAGGCCGACCACCGCGTAGGCGATGAGCGGGTCGATCCCCCAGAGCATGAGCAGGCAGCCGGCGATCTTCACCGTGTTGGCGACGAACATCACCTGGCCCTTGGGCAGGCGGTCGGCGAACGCGCCGACATACGGCGCGAGCACGACATAGGAGGCGACGAAGAAGAACTTGAGGTACGGCGTGAGCCACGAAGGCGCGTCGGCCTGCATGAGCAGCGCGATAGCCGCCACCAGGAGCGCATTGTCGGCGAGCGACGAGAAAAACTGCGCCGCCATGATGATGTAGAAACCGCGGTTCACGTGCCTTGCATAGCGTGGTGGGCGACGAGCGGGAGGCGCGGGCGTTTATAGCACAATAGACAAAATGCCACGCCCGATCCGCGCCACCATCTCCTCGGGCGCCCTCGCACACAATTTGAATATCGCGCGCAGCCATGCGGGCGGCGCCAGGGTCTGGGCGGTGATCAAGGCCAACGCCTACGGGCACGGGCTGGAGCGCGCGGCGAAGGCGTTCGCGGCCGCCGACGGCTTCGCGGTGCTCGATTTCCAGGAGGCGGCGCGGCTCAGGGCCGCCGGCTTCACCCAGCCGATCCTGATGCTCGAAGGCATCTTCAAGCCCGAGGACGTGCCGCTCATCGACCGGCACTCGCTCACGCCGGTGATCCACAATCGCGCGCAGATCGACATGCTGCGCGACCTGGCGCAGCCGGCCGACGTGTACCTGAAGGTGAACAGCGGCATGAACCGCCTCGGCTTCGACGCCGAGACCGTGGCCGGGGCCCATGCCGCATTGCGCGAGAACCCGCGCGTGCGCTCGGTGACCTGCATGACGCACTTCGCGGACGCCGACGGCGCCTCCGGCGTCCAGGCGCAGCTCGCGTGGTTCGGCGAGATGACCCAGACGTTTCCGGGCCCGCGCTCGCTCGCCAACTCGGCGGCGCTGCTGCGCTACCCCGAGGCGCGCGGCGACTGGGTGCGGCCGGGCATCATGCTTTATGGCTGTTCCCCCTTTGCCGACCGCAGCGCCGAGTCGCTCGGCCTGAAGCCGGCGATGACGCTCACCACGGAGATCATTGCGACGCAGCATCTGCATCCCGGCGAGCGCGTCGGCTACGGCTTCGGCTACGAGGCGGTGGGCGAGCTCACCATCGGCGTCATCGCCTGCGGCTACGCCGACGGCTACCCGCGGCACGCGCCGACCGGGACGCCGGTGCTGGTCAACGGCCAGCGCACGCGCATCGTGGGTCGCGTATCGATGGACATGATCACGGTCGACATCAGCGGCATCGCCGATGCGGGCATCGGCGCGCCGGTGACGCTGTGGGGCGAGGGCCTTTCGGCCGACGAGGTCGGCGCCGCGGCCGGCACGCTCTCCTACGAGCTGCTCTGCGCGCTGGCGCCGCGCGTGCCGGTGAAAGAGACCTGATGGCCAGGGCGAAGACCGCGTATGTGTGCGCCGAGTGCGGCGCCTCCGCGCTGCAGTGGTTCGGCACCTGCCCGTCGTGCGGCGCCGTAGGCACGCTCACCGAGACCACCGTGGAGAAGGGCGCCGCGCACCGGTATTCGGTTCCGGAAACCAAGGCGGTCACGCTGGAAGCCGTGGAGGCGAAGGAGCTCGCGCGCATCCCCACCGGCCTCGCCGAGCTCGACCGCGCGCTGGGCGGCGGCCTGGTCGCCGGGCAAGTGGTGCTGCTCGGCGGCGATCCCGGCATCGGCAAGTCGACGCTGCTCCTGCAGGCCTCGTCGGCGATCGACAAGTCGCTCTATGTGAGCGGCGAGGAGTCGGCCGACCAGGTCGCCCTGCGCGCGCGGCGGCTGGCGCTCGATGCGTCCGGCGTTCGGCTGCTGGCGGAGACCCAGCTCGAGCGCATCCTCGCTTCGCTGGAGAGCTCGAAACCGCAGGTGGCGGTCGTCGACTCCATCCAGACGGTCTGGTCCGACACGCTGCAGTCGGCGCCCGGCTCGGTGGCCCAGGTGCGCGAATGCGCGGCGCAGCTCACGCGCTATGCGAAGCGCTCGGCGACGTCGCTCCTCATGATCGGGCACGTCACCAAGGAAGGCGCCATCGCCGGGCCGCGCGTGCTGGAGCACATCGTCGACACGGTGCTCTACTTCGAAGGCGACCCGCATTCCTCGTTCCGCCTGGTGCGCGCGGTGAAGAACCGCTTCGGCGCGGTCAACGAGCTCGGCGTGTTCGCGATGACCGAGAAGGGCCTGCGCGGCGTGAGCAACCCGTCGGCGCTCTTCCTCTCCACGCACGACAAGCCGGTCGCCGGCTCGTGCGTGCTGGTCACCATCGAGGGCACGCGGCCGCTCCTGGTGGAGATCCAGGCGCTCGTCGATACCGCGCACACGCCCAATCCGCGCCGGCTCTCGGTCGGGCTCGAGCAGAACCGGCTCGCCATGCTGCTCGCCGTGCTGCACCGGCACGCCGGCATCGCCACCTGGGAACAGGACGTGTTCGTCAACGCGGTCGGCGGCGTGCGCATCTCGGAGCCGGCCGCCGACCTTGCGGTGTCGCTCGCCGCAGTTTCTTCGCTCACCGACAGACCGATACCCGCCAAGGTCGCCGTGTTCGGCGAGATCGGCCTCGCCGGCGAGGTGCGCCCGGCGCCGCGCGGACAGGAGCGCCTGCGCGAGGCGGCCAAGCTCGGCTTCGAGAAGATCATCGTGCCGCGCGCCAACGTGCCGAAGGCCAAGATCGCCGGCCTCGACATCCTGCCGGTCGAGCGCGTCGACCAGGCCGTCCAGCTCCTGCGCAACCTCTAATTCCGTACCCGGTACGTA
>DASSPL010000122.1:0-21066 GCA_035699685.1 Burkholderiales bacterium
AGTCGATATCGTCTTGGAAATAGATCGCGGCTGGCTGGACGAAAACTTGTCCCAGGCCGACCCGGAAGGCTAGCCCGCGTAAACGGTCGAAAGCCGATCGCAGCTCGGCTATTGAAGCTTGGCCGTTGGTGGCCTGCGTGCCGCGAGTCCGCAACGCCCTACCAATTTGCGAAGGGTGGATGAGTCGTCCGCCACTGCGTAGGGTTCGTGTTACCTCGCAGAGCTGTCGCGACGCATGTGCGCAGGCAAAAAGGGAGCTACGGCGTCGGCCAATTTGGCTTCCCACTACCAATGGTTCAGCAAAATTATGGGCTGACGCCGCAGCGAGAGGCGCACGGAGCAAATATCGGTCCGTTGGCGCTTTGGGGCCGCCTTACCTGGAAATCGCACTGACGAGGCAAGCGATGCTGCAAACCGCCATCCCGGCACGTCTGGACCGCCTGCCCTGGTCGGCGTGGCACTGGCGCGTGGTGATCGCGCTCGGCGTGAGCTGGCTGCTGGACGGCCTGGAGGTGACGGTGGTCGGCTCGCTCGGCCCCGCGCTGCAGCGTCCGGGCACGCTCGGCCTGTCGGCCGGCGAGATCGGCTGGGCCGCCTCGGCCTACATCGGCGGCGCGGTGCTCGGCGCGCTTTTCTTCGGCCGCCTGGCCGACAGCCTGGGGCGCAAGCGCATGTTCCTCGTGACGCTGGCGGTGTACCTCTTCGCCACCGTCCTGACGGCGTTTTCGTTCGACCTGTGGTCGTTCGCCTTCTGCCGCTTCCTCACCGGCTTCGGCATCGGCGGCGAGTACGCGGCGATCAACTCGGCGATCGACGAGCTGATCCCGGCGCGCGTGCGCGGCAGCGTCGACCTCGCCATCAACGGCACCTTCTGGGTCGGCGCCGCGATGGGCGCCGCCCTGTCGATCGTGCTGCTCGATCCGGACTTCGTGCCGGTCGAATGGGGCTGGCGCATCGCGTTCCTGCTCGGCGGCGTCCTCGGCTTCGCCATCCTCCTCGTGCGCCGGCATGTGCCGGAGAGCCCGCGCTGGCTGATACGCCACGGCCGCGCCGACGAAGCGGAGAAGGTGCTGGCCGAGATCGAAAGGCAGGTCGGCGGCCCCCTGCCGCCGGTGACGGAGCGGCTGAGCATGCGCGCGCTGCCGGCGCCGGCGTGGATGGAGATCGCGCGGCTCATGGCCACCCGCTACCGCCGGCGCGCCGCGCTCGGCCTCGCGCTGATGGCTTCGCAGGCGCTCTTCTACAACGCGATCTTCTTCACCTATGCGCTCGTGCTGGCGCGGTTCTACGGCGTGGCTGACCAGGATGTCGGCTACTACATCTTCCCCTTCGCGGTGGGCAACTTCCTCGGCCCGCTGGTGCTCGGGCGGCTGTTCGACAGCGTCGGCCGCAGGAAGATGATCGCCTCGACCTACACGGTAGCCGGGCTCGGCCTGATCGCCACGGGATACGCATTCGCCCGCGACGCGCTCACGCCGGTGCAGCTGTCGCTGTGCTGGAGCGCGATCTTCTTCGTCGCCTCGGCCGCGGCCAGCTCGGCCTACCTCACGGTGAGCGAAATCTTCCCGGTCGAGATGCGCGCCATATCGATCTCGCTCTTCTACGCGCTCGGCACCGCTCTCGGCGGCTTCGCCGGGCCGCCGCTCTACGGCGCCATCATCGAGAGCGGCAGCCGCGACGCGCTGTTCGGCGCCTACGCGCTCGCCGGGGTGCTGATGTGCGCCGCCGCGGCGGTCGCCGCGTGGCTCGGCATCGACGCCGAGCGCAAGTCGCTCGAGGAAGTGTGTCCGCCGCTGGGCTGCGACGTCATTCCAGATTCCACATCGCGCGCGCCTGGGCGATGACCGCCGCGTACGCGAGGCTGTACACCGTCGGGTGGACGCCCGCCGCATCGAGCACGATGGCCGAAGACCAGTTGCAGCCGGTCTCGTCCGGTGCGGGAAGGCGCGTCACCTCGATGACGGCCACTTCCTCGCAGCCCTCGTAGAGCCGGATTTGGTCCGTGAGGAGGCGAAGCAGCTCGGTTTCCGCCACACGCTGGCGCTGCAGCTGCCCCGCATAGAGCTCCAGTGCCTCGCCCTCACCGACGGTGGCGTCCGGATCTTGGTCATCCCGGTCGTGCGGATTTACGTCAGGCGCGCCCATCGGCTCCCTATTTATCCCTTTGTCCATTCTGGCAAAGCTGGCCGCTCACTTACAAGGGCCAGTTGAACGTAGAAAAGTTCAGCCGCGCCGCCTCGCCCGCGCGACCCGCCGGCCCTGGCGCGAGAGCGCCACCCGGGAAACCGTGTTGTGCGGCTCGTGCTTCAGGCGGCGGCGGGCCGCGGCGCTGCGCTTGCGCGACTTCACGTGCGGCACGTGGATGCGCCGCGCGTCGACCTTGCGGGCGCTGCGCGAGCCCTTGCCGCCGAGCGGCACGCCGGCGCGCCGCGCCTTCGACAGGCCGATGGCGATCGCCTGCTTCACGTTGCGCGCGCCTTGCGCCGCGCACGCTGGACTACGCGCTTCTCGGGCATACCGCCTCCTGTACGGAGGCGCCGCAGCAATGGACGTACCTGACGATTAGAGGGTGACCTTGGCGCGCTGCTCGGTGCGCAGGGCCGCGCGGATGGCGGTGATCAGCTTCTCGGCGTCCACCGGCTTGTTCACGCGGTCGGCGAAGCCGGCCGCCATGAGCCGCTCGCGCTCGATCTGGGTGAAGGCCGTCAGCGCGAGAGCCGGCGTGTAGCGGTCGATGCCTGCGGCGAGCTCGATGGAGCGGGCGCGCCGCAGGGCCTCGAAGCCGTCCTCCTCCGGCATGGCGAGGTCGATCAGCAGCACGTGCGGCCCGCGCGATGGCATCGCCGCCTCGAGCGCCGCGCCGAGGGCCTTGGCCGAATGGAAGCACTGCACCTCCGCGCCGGCCTGGCGCAGGGTAAGCGAGACCACCTCGTGGGCGTCGACGTCGTCGTCCGTCACCCAGACCGTCAGGCCCTTCAGCGCGCCCGCGGTGGACCGGCGCCGCTCCAGCGGCTGGGAAACGTTCATCGAAGCCGGCGCGCCCGGCAGGTCGACGGTGAAGGTCGCGCCCTTGCCGCTGCCGGCGCTGTCGGCGCGCACCTGGCCGCCGTGCAGGAGGGCGATGTGGCGCACCAGCGCGAGGCCGATGCCCAGGCCGCCGGCGCGGCGCGCCGCCGAGGTGTCGGCCTGCGAGAAGCGGTCGAAAACATGCGGCAGGAACTCCGGCTGGATGCCGATGCCGTTGTCCTTCACCTGCAGCTGCACGCGCTCGGCGTTCTTGTGCAGCGAGACGGTCACCTGCCCGCCCTCCGGCGTGAACTTCACCGCGTTGGCGAGCAGGTTGGAGGCGAGCTGCTGCAGGCGGCCGGCGTCGCCGACCACCAGCGTGTTCGGGTCTCCCGGGACGAAGCGCAGATCGATGTTCTTCGCCGCGGCGAGCGGCCGCGCCGCCTCGAGCGCGGCGTGCACCGTCTCGGGCAGGTGGACCACGCGCCGCTCGATGGTCAGCTTGCCCGACACGATGCGCGAGGTGTCGAGCAGATCGTCGATCAGGCGGGTCTGGTGGTCGACGTTGCGCTTGATCGCCTTCGCCGCGCGGTCCATCAGCGAGGCGTCGAGCGGGCGCGTCGTCTGCATGAGGTGCGCCCAGCCGCGCAGCGCGTTGAGCGGCGAGCGCAGCTCGTGCGACACGATGGCGAGGAACTCGTCCTTGGCGCGGTTGGCGCGCTCGGCCTCCGCGCGCAGGCGCTGCTCGGCGACCACCAGCTTCTCCAGCTCGCGCTGCGCCTCCTTGCGCTCCGTGATATCGGTGGCGACGCCGATCAGGCCGATCACGCGGCCGTGCTCGTCGCGCAGGGGCGACTTGCTCGTGAGATAGATCCGGTCCCCGACCTGCTCCTCGAGCGTCATCGTCTCGCCGGCCTCGAGCACGATGCGCTCGTTGTCGTCGAGCATGCTCACCTCGGCGGCGCGGCTGCCGACCGCATTGCTCCACGCCGGGTTGGCCATCAGCAGCCGGCCCTGGCGGTCCTTGGCGAAGATCAGGTCGGGCGTGCTGGTCGTGATGGCATTCAGCAGCGCATTGCGCTCGCGCAGCGCGGCGCTCGCCCGCTCGAGCGCGGCGGTCCGGCGCACCACGCGCTGGTCGAGCTCGGTGTAGGCCTCGCGCATCGCGCGCTCCGACTGCCGCTTGGCCGCCTCCTCGCGCAGCACCAGCACCGCGCCGAGCAGGCCGTCGCCGTCCAGGATCGGCGCGGCGTTGACGGTCACCGGGTGGACGGCGCCGTCGCGGGCGCGGATGGCGGGCTCGCCGCCCGCGGCGGCGGCGGTGCGCGCGTCGAGCGCGAGCTTGAGCGGGTTGCGCAGTGTGGCGCCGTCGCGCTCGTCGAACAGCTCGAGCAGCTCCTCGATCGGCCGTCCCGCGGCCTCGGCGGCGCGCCAGCCCGTCAGGCGCTGGGCAGCCGCGTTCAGGAAGCGCACCCGGCCGGCGGCGTCGGTGGCGATTACGCCATCGCCGATGCTGGCGAGCGTGACCTGCAGCCACTCGCGCTGCTCGGTGGCCGCGCCTTCGGCCTGGGCGCGCTGCGCCGCCGCCTGGTCGAGGGTGCGCGCCACCCACAGGATGAGCGAGCTGAACCAGGCGATCATCACCAGCGTGAACAGCGCCATGCCGAAGGCCTCGCCGAAGATGCCTTCGCGCTCGGCGAACAGGCGCATCCAGCCGACGACCAGCGGCACGATGAACGCCGCCGGCAGCAGCCAGCGCGTGACCACGGCGCCGGTGCGGCGCGAGGACAGCGTGTCGAGCAGCCACGGCGTCGGCCGGCCGGTGATGAGCGCGATCGCCGCCAGCATGGTGGCGAGGGCGCCCGGCGCCGAGATGCCGAGGAGCGGCGCGGCGATGTCGAAGCGCAGCACGCGCAGCGACAGCCCCAGCAGCGCGAAGAACGCGACGATGGCGATCAGCGTCGCCGTCAGCGCATTGGCGGAGACGCCGAAGATCTTCGGGTCGCGCGCGAGGGGGGTGACGAGCGCGAGGAGGAGCAGCGTCAGGCTCGCCGCCATGGACATCGGCGCCGGCATCTCGCCGCCGCGCATCGCGGTCCAGTCGAAGCTCATGCCGAGCGAGACGCCGAGCAAGGTCTCGGCGAGCGTCATCACCGCGATCGCCCCGGCGACGACCGCCGCCGCGGCGGCGGCGCGCGGCCGGCCGCGGATCGAGGCGAAGTAGCTGGTGGCAAGAAGGACGAACGCGATCGCCGCGGCAGGCGTCATCGGCGCGAAATCGGCGCCGATGTCGCGCAACGCGGGAATGCCTAGGACCCAGCCCCACAGCGCCGCGGCGCCAAGCAGCGCCACGAGGCCGTACGCGGCGCGCGATACGCGCGCGAGGCTCGGGATGAGCGAAGTGATCGACTGCATCCGGAACCCCGAGCCTAGCGGCGCCGGGCGAGGCTGCCTATCGCCCGAACGGCTACTTCCGCGTCGTCGCCGGTATCCTGTCGCCGCGCGCCGACGTCATCGCCGGCGACGGCTCCTTCTTCTTCATCTTGGCGAGGAAGAACTTCGCCATGTCGACGGGCCCGCCGAACTGCGACTTGATGAACCAGGTGAGCGCGGTCATGCCGAGGCCGGACCACACGCTCGCCTTGGCGGCCTTCTTGTCCGAATAGGACATGTGGCGCGCCGGCTTCGAATGCCGGCGCCGCTGCCAGCCGCCGGCGAGCAGAAAGCCGACCACCGCGGCGCCGACGAGCGCCGCGGGCGAGGTCAGCGCGCGCAGCGTGGCGCGCCCGGTCTGCCGCGCCGTCGTCTCGACGCGGTGGCGCCGCTCGGCGATGCGCTTCTCGACTTCGTAGATTTCCTGGTCGGGGTGGATCATTGCGGCTTCTCCGGGGCCTGTCCTCGCAGCTGGCGCAGGAGCGCGGTGAACGGCATCTCCTTGGCGAGCTTCAGCATGAACCAGCCGAGCAGGCCGGCGGCGGCGAGGTTGAGCAGCGCCGCGACCGCGAGCGCGGTCGGCCACGATGCGCCGTGGCCCCATGCCCAGACGATGCCGGAGGTGATCAGCACGACCCACGCGGTGACGATCAGCACCGCCGCCACGAGCACGCAGCCCAGGATCCACGCCAGCCGGATGGCGGCGCGGCGCGCGTCGAGGACCGTCAGCTCGGCGTAATCGGCGACGAGCTGCCGGCCCTCGTTGAGGAACTGCCCGAGGGCAGTTCCCAGGCTCGGCTGCACGCGCCGGGTTCCGCTTGCCTCCATCTTCGGCTTAGCGGCGGCCGAAGATCATGTGCAGCAGATAGCCCGCCGCCACGGCGATGCCGAGCGCCTGCAGCGGCTTCTCGCGCACGTACTCGCGCGCGGCGTCGACCCATTCCTCCTGCATGCCCATCAGCTCCTCGCCCTTCTCGGCGAAGCGCTCGTAGTAGGCGCTGGCGGTCTGCGCGGCGCGGTCAAGGGTGTCGTGGGCCGTCTGGCTCATGCGGTCAACGGTGTTGTCCTGCTGCTGCTTGCTGGTGGCCATTCTGTCTCTCCAGGGGTGTCGAAAGTGAAATGAGCGGTGATCGTGCAAAAGCAACCTTTGTACCGGCCTTACGCGCGTCGCTTCGTCGGCACGTCGTTCGGAATGCCGCGGCGCTCCGTGTCCTTCCGGCCGCTCTCGATGTCGTGCGCGGCCTTGACAATGCGCTTACGCCGCAGGAAGCGCGACTTCGCCGGGACGAATGAAGGCTGACTTGCTCCATTCTTCTGGCTCTTCATGCCGCATCCCTGTGCTCGTCGTCGAAGTCGTTCTCCGCCGGCCGGCGCTTGCCCATGTCCTCGGACTTGTACGCGGCGAGGCGGTTGTAGAGCGTCTTCAGGCTGATGCCGAGCATGTCGGCGGCCTTGCGCTTGGAGCCGCACTCGGCGAGCGTCGCCTCGATCAGCCTGCGGCTCACCTCGTCGAGCGTGCTGCCGACGCGCACCGAGAGCAGCGGCGCGGACTCCGGCTGCGTCACGGTCGCCGGCGCGAGGTGCGCCTCGATCACCTCGTCCGCGAGGATGAAGGCGCGCTGCACGTAGTTCTTCAGCTCGCGCACATTGCCAGGCCAGCTGTGCGCGTAGAGCGCGGCGATGGTGGCGGGCGCGAAGCTCTTGCTGCCCGATTCCTGCTTGTTGAGGATGTCGAGGAAGTGCTGCGCCAGGAGCTCGATGTCGGTGCCGCGCTCGCGCAGCGGCGGCATGGCGATCGGGAACACGTTCAGGCGGTGGTAGAGGTCCTCGCGCAGCTTCCCGTCCTGCACGGCGGTCTCCGGGTTGCGGTTGGTGGCGGCGATGAGGCGAACGTCGGCGGAGATCGGCGTGGTCGTGCCGACGCGCATGAACTGCCCGGTCTCGAGCACGCGCAGGAGCTTCACCTGCAGCTCCTGCGGCATCTCGGTGATCTCGTCGAGGAACAGCGTGCCCCCGTGCGCGCGCTCGAAGTAGCCCTTGTGCTGGCGGTCGGCGCCGGTGAAGCTGCCCTTCTCGTGGCCGAAGAGCTCGCTCTCGATCAGGTTGGGCGACACCGCGCCGCAGTTGAGCGGCAGGAACGGCGCGCGCTTGCGGCGGCTCATCTCGTGGATGGTCTGCGCGGCGAGCTCCTTGCCGGTGCCGCTCTCGCCGATCAGCAGGACGGTGGCCGATGTCGGCGACACCCGACCGAGCTGGTCGTAGAGCTTCTGCATCGGCGGCGAGGAGCCGAGGAGATGCCCGTAGCGGCCGAGCTTGCGCAGCTCCTCGCGCAGCTCGCCGATCTCCTGGCGCAGCTCCCCGGTGCGGGGCACCCGGCGCAGGACGGATCGCAGCCGCTCGACATCGACCGGCTTCACCATGTAGTCCGTGGCGCCGAGGCGCAGCGCCTGCACGGCGCTTTCCACGCTGGCATGGCCGGTGATCAGCACCACTTCGGTCGTTTCCTTGGACTCGAGGTCGTTGACGAGCTCGATGCCCTGGCCGTCGGGCAGCTGCAGGTCGGTGAGCAGCACGTCGGGCTGCAGGCGCGACATGTGGATGCGCGCGGCGCGCAGCGAGTCGGCCTGGGCGACGCTGAAGCCCTCGCCTTTGGCGAGTTCGCTCAGCCACTCGAGCGCTTCTGGATCGTCGTCTACCAGCAGAAGATGGGGCACTCGGCTTCTCCGTGTGTAGGTTTTGCAGGTTGCGGTCGCTCAGGGTCCGCAAATTGCGTACCAGTGCCCCGGAAAATTTTTCCCCCGCGTCGTCAATGAGTTAGCAGGCGGCCAAAAACGCGCACTGTCGCCTAGCGGCGTCGGCGGATTGCCGTTTTTGCTGCTGGCACGCCGCCTGCAATACACGCTCGGTCCGCCCGGGCGCGGTGGCGCACCCTCCCCTCCCTCCCCACCGCCCCGCGCTCGGCGCGGCGCCATCGACCTATGGACGTTGACTGGGCCGAGCTGTTCCGTTCGAGCGTTCCACCCCTCGAGCTCATCGCCCGCGGCAGCGCGATGTACCTCTTCCTGTTCGTGCTCTTCCGCTTTGTCGTGCGGCGACGAGTCGGCTCGATCGGCATGGCCGACATCCTGATCCTCGTTATCGTCGCCGACGCCGCTCAGAACGGCATGTCGGGCGAATACAGGTCGGTTACCGACGCCTTCGTCCTGGTCGGCACCCTGATCGGCTGGAACCTGCTCATCGACTGGCTCAACTTCAATGTGCCCGCGCTGCGCAAGGTGCTCGAGCCGCCGCCCTTGCTGCTCATCGAGAACGGGCGCGTCCTATGGCGCAACCTGCGCCACGAAAACGTCACCGAAGGCGAGCTGAAGAGCAAGCTGCGGGAGCATGGGGTCGGCGACCCTTCGCAAGTCGCGAAGTCGTACATGGAGCCCGACGGCCAGATCACCGTGCTCAAAAAGCAGAAATAAATGGGGTCAGATGAAGATTTCCGGACAACGGAATAAGACCTATCCCGCTGTCCAGAAATGTTGATCTGACCCCGATTATTTGAGCGCCTTGCGCATCGCCTCGGTGACGGACTGCCGGGTCTTGTCGTAGTCCGCCCACGGATCTTTCTTCAGCTTTGCCAGCCGCTCCGGAACGGTGACAACCGTGAAAAGCTTGCGGATGTCCTCGTCCTCGGTGAGTTCGTCCCACGACACCGGCGTCGACACGCCGCCATCGGCGCGCGCGCGCGCCGAGAAGGCGGCGACCGCGCTGGCCGTCTCGGAGTTGCGCAGGTAGTCGACGAATACCTTGTCCTCGCGCCGCTCCTTCGCCACCTTGGCAGTGAAAAGCTTCGGCTCGGCGCGCACGAGAAATTCCGCCATCGCGCCCGAGAACGCCTTGATGTCGGCCCAGCCGAGCTTCGGCTGGATCGGGACGACGATGTGCAGGCCCTTGCCGCCCGTGGTCTTGAGGAAGCACTTGAAGCCGAGACCCTCGACCAGCGTGCGCGTCACCTCGGTGGCCTTGACGAGCACCGGCCACGGCAGGTCCTCGTCCGGGTCGAGGTCCAGCGTGATGCGGTCCGGCAGGTGCGCATCGGGCACGCGCGCCCCCCAGGTGTGCAGCTCGATCGCCCCGTTCTGGATGAGGGTGATGAGCGCGCTGTGCGAATCGATGTAGATGTAGTAGCCCTTGCTCGAGCGCAGGCGCTTGAACGTCTTCACCTCGCCGGGGCTCGCGCCCATCGCCAGGTGGCGCTGGTAGAAGCAGGCCTTGCCGACGCCGTCGGGACAGCGCACCAGCGTGAGCGGGCGCCCGGCGACGTGCGGCAGGATCAGCTCGGCGACCTGGTCGTAGTAGCGCACCAGATCGAGCTTGGTGAAGTTCAGCTCCGGATAAACGACGCGGCCGGGATTGCTGATCTTGATGCCTTGCGCCTCGGCCTTCTTCGCCGCGGCTTTGCCGCGACCGGGGGGTTGCTGGGCCGTCTCCAGCCCGACCGACTTCGGCGCGATGTCCTCGCGCAGCCCCATGAACGACGCCTGTCGCAGGATCCCGTCATCGGTGCGCTCGGCGAACGTCACCTCGCCGACCAGCTGCGGCTTCACCCACGTGATGCCGCGCTCGCGCGGCGGATCGATGAGCGCGGAGTCGGGCCGCTTCAGCCGGCTCATCTTCTTCGTCAGCGTCTCGAGCAGGTGTTCGTCGAATCCCGTGCCGACCTTGCCCGCATACCGCAACTTCATGTGCTTGTCGTAGTAGCCGAGGAGCAGCGCGCCGAATCCGGTGCGGGATCCTCCCGGCGCCGTGTGGCCCACGATCACATAGTCCTGGCGCTGGCGGCACTTGAGCTTGATCCAGCTCTTGCTACGGCCGGCGACATACAGCGAGCCGAGCTCCTTGCCGATCAGCCCCTCGAGGTTCATCTCGCAGGCTTTCGCGAGCACCTCGCTCGCCTCGCCTTCGAGGTGGTCGCTGAAGCGGACCACGGGGTCTTTGCGCAGCGCCGAGCGCAGGCGTTCTTTTCGTTCAACGAGCGGCAGCTGGCGCAGGTCCTCGCCCTTGAGGAACGGCGCGTCGAAGACGTAGTAGACGATGTCGGCGTCGCGGCCGAAATCGAAGGCGTTCTGCAGCGCCTGGAAGCTCGCGCGGCCGTCCTCGCGCAGCACGACGATCTCGCCGTCGAGCCAGCTGTCCTCCAGCTTGAGCTTCTTCAGCCTGGAGGCGAGGTGCGGCAGCTTCTCGGTCCAGTCCTTGCCGCTGCGCGTGAAGAGGCGCGCGTCACGTGTCGCGAGTCGCGCCAGCATGCGGTAGCCGTCGTGCTTGACCTCGTACAGCCATCTTCCGGCGCTTTTGGAACCTGAGGGCGGATCGGTAACCAGCGTGGCGAGCTGCGGCGTGATGAACTGCGGCAGCTCCGACTTGCTTCCGTACTTGCGCGGCTTCGGCTTTCCCTTGACGCTCTCGGGACGCTCCTCGGTGACGTCGTAGCCCGCTCGCGCTTCGTCGTCGGTGCGCTTGATGAGCAGCCATGCCGGCTTGTCCTCGTTACCCCGCGTGCGAGTGAGAATCCATGAGCCCTGCAGCTTCTTGCCGTCGAGGCGGAAATGCAGCCGGCCCTTGCGCAGCGCCTCGAGCGGATCGGCGTCCTCGGGTGTCCACACGCCCTTGTCCCAAAGGAGCACTTCGCCCGCGCCGTACTGCTTCTCCGGGATCACGCCTTCGAACTCGCCGTAGTCCAGAGGGTGGTCTTCCGTCTGCACCGCGAGACGCTTGTCCGCCGGATCGAGGCTTGGGCCCTTCGGCACGGCCCAGCTCTTCAGCACGCCTTCGAGCTCGAGGCGGAAGTCGTAATGCAGGCGCGTGGCGGCGTGCCGCTGGATGTAATAGCGCAGCGGCCTGCTTTTTTTCTGCGCAGTGCGACGCCCGCCGGAAGGCTCCGGCGTGATGCTGAAGTCGCGCATCTGCCTGTAGCGTTCCAGCCTGTCTGCCATGCGCGCCACCCAGCAAAGCGCGCGCCCGCGCGCGGTAATTGCTACAGGGAAGACGCAACTCTTACAGCCAAGTCAGTTGGCGCTTCCATAGCAGCAAAATGCTGGCACGGTCTGTGCAGTATGAGCCGGGACGAAAGGAAATTCATGGGTCCCGCAATAGCACTACGCCTGCGGCAGCATCTGACGCTCACGCCGCAGGTCCAGCAAGCACTCAAGCTCCTCCAGATGTCCGCGCTGGAGTTCCAGCAGGAGATGGAGGAAGCGCTTTCCGCCAATCCGTTCCTCGAGGAAAACGCCGAGGCTGCGGCCGCGCAGCGCGAGGCCGGCGGCACCGTCGATGACATCGTCGTGCCGCAGGAGTCGTCGCCGGGCGGGCCGGTCGACCGCGAGCAGGAAGACTGGGGCGGCCTCAACGAGGCGCAGCCCACCCTGCAGCAGCACCTCAGGGACCAGCTGATGATCTCGCAGATGGGCAACCGCGACCGCGCGCTCGCCCACATGATCATCGACAGCCTGGACGACGACGGCTACTTCAAGATGTCGTTCGAGGAGCTGGCCGCCATCGTGCCGCCGGATTTCGACGTGCGCGCCGAGGACTTCCTCGCGGCGCTCAATCTCGTGCAGACGCTCGATCCGGCGGGCGTCGGCGCGCGCACGCTCGAGGAATGCCTTTGCCTGCAGCTGCAGTCGCTGCCGGCAGACACCCCCGGGCGCGAGGTGGCGCTGCGCATGTGCAAGCACCTCAACCTGCTCGCCAACCGCGAGTGGGCGCGGCTGCAGCATGCGATCGGCTGCGACGAGGCCGCGCTGCACAAGGCGCGCGCGCTGATCAAGTCGCTCGATCCGAAGCCGGGCCATCGCTTCGGCCCGCAGGAAGCGCGCTATGTGGTGCCCGACGTGATCGTCAAGAAGGTGCGCGACCGCTGGGTCGCGGTGATCAACCCGGCGTCGCTGCCGCGCGTGAGGCTGAACCGCGCCTACGCCGAGGCGATCCAGAGCAAGGGCTCGTCGAACCAGTCGCTCGCCCGCCACCTGCAGGAGGCGCGCTGGCTGCTGCGTTCCATCGAGCAGCGCTTTGCCACCATCCAGCGCGTTGCCGACGCCATCGTCGCGCGCCAGCGCGGCTTCTTCGAGTACGGCGAGGTGGCGATGAAGCCGCTCACGCTCAAGCTCATCGCCGGCGAGCTCGGCCTGCACGAGTCGACCGTGTGCCGCGTGACCAACAACAAATACATGGCCACGCCGCGCGGCCTGTTCGAGTTCAAGCATTTCTTCTCGCGCCGCCTGGCGACCGAGAACGGCGGCGCCGCCTCGGCCACCGCGGTGCGGGCGGTGATGAAGGAGCTGATCGCCGCCGAGGATCCGCGCTCGCCGCTTTCCGATGCGGAACTGGCGAGGCTGCTCGCGCAGCAGGGCCTGAAAGTTGCCCGCAGGACCATTACCAAATACCGCGCGCTCATGCGTCTACCCAGCGTGGACGTGCGGCGTGCCGACATGAGGAGATCTGCGTAATGTCCAGGATCATCGCTGGCCGCTTTGACCGCACCGTCGACGCCGATGCCGCGCTCGAGCGCCTGAAGCGCGACGGGTTCTCACGCACGGAAGTGGACGCCTTCTACGTCAGCCCGCCGGGGCAGAACGCCATGACGCCGGTGGGCGGCGATGCGCCGCATTCGAGCGAAGGCTCGCGCAAGGCCGGCGTCGGTGCCGCCATCGGCATCGTCGCGGGCGCGGTGCTCGGCATGATCGTCGGCGCCATCATCCAGGACGGCGGCCCGGGCTTCTGGCTCGCCACCGGCCTCGGTGCGCTGGTCGGCGCGTTCGCCGGCGCGATGCTCAGCGTGCGCGCCGGGCGCAAGGGCCTGGCGAGCGTCGAGCACCCCGTCGAGAGCCGCGGCGGCCGCATGATCGCCGTGCTGGTCGATCGCCCCGGCACCGATCAGATCGCGGTCAACGCGCTGCGCATGCACAACGCCCGCGACGTCGGCCGCACCGAAGGCGTCTGGCGCGACGGCTCCTGGCGCGACTTCGACCCGCGCCGCCCGCTCGCCACGGTCTAGGTTCTCGTACCCGGTACGGAATCCCGTACCGGGTACGGAATTACGCCTTTAGGTTCTTTTCCGCGAAGTCCCAGTTGAGCCGCTGCTCGATCAGCGCCTGCACATAGCGCTCGCGCTGGTTGCGGTAGTCGATGTAGTACGCGTGCTCCCAGACATCGATGGTGAGGAGGCAGCGGACGCCTTTCGCCATCGGCGTCTCGGCGTTCGGCGTGGCCAGCACCTCCAGCCTGCCGTCCTTCTGCGCGAGCCAGGCCCAGCCGCTGCCGAACTGGCCGATCGCCGCTGCGGCGAACTTGTCGACGAAGCTTTCATAGCTGCCGAAGCTCTGCTCCAGCAGGCGCCGCACTGCCGCCGACGGCTGCGTCGGCCTGGGCGAGAGCGATTGCCAGTAGAAGTTGTGGTTCCAGACCTGCGCCGCGTTGTTGAACAGCTTGCCGGAGGACTTGCGCACCAGCTCCTCGAGCGTGCGGGCCTCGACCGGCTCTTTTTCGAGCAGCTGGTTGGCCGTCTCGACGTACTTCTTGTGGTGCTTGCCGTGGTGGAAGGAGAGGGTCTCGGCCGAGATGATGGGCGCGAGCGCATCCTCCGCGTAGGGGAGCGGCGGCAGCTCGAGACGAAAGCGATTTGCAGTGGCGGTGGTCATTTATGCTCCAAAAAAGGAAGCGCCAGCCGGCGGACCGGCTGGCGCTCGTTGGACATTCCTCAGGACTTGACGCGCAGCTCGTTCTTGATCTGCTTGACGCCGTTCACCTTCTTCGCGGCGGTCAGGGTGCGATCGACCTGCTCGGCGCTGTCGGCGAAGCCGGACAGCGAGACCACGCCCTTGTAGGTGTCGACATTGACCGCGGCCGCGACGCGGGCGCCGACGTCGCTCGCGATCGCGCTCTTGACCTTGGCGGTGATCGCGGCATCGTCGGTGAACTCGCCGCTGGTGCGCGCGGGTGCGTCCTGCTTCTGCGTCGCGCAGCCGGTGGCGCCGAGCGCCAGGCCCAGCGCCACGCTAACCGCGGCGAGTACCGTCCTCATGGCTCACCTTTCCTTTGTTCGAACCTGGGTCGCCAGCGGGGTGCCGGCCCGCGCCGGACTGCTTCTGCACGCGCTCGAGTTCCTCCGGCAGCTGCACCGGCTCGTGGTCGCCGGGCTGCAGCGGGTCGAAGGGCCAGCGCGCCTGCTTCGGGGTCTTGTCCGTCATTGCTGGCGGTTTTCCCACTCGCGCACCTGCTTATCGGCCTCGTCCTTGGCGCAGCCGTAGCGCTCCTGGATCTTGCCGACCAGCTTGTCGCGCTGCCCGGAGAGCTGGTCGAACTCGTCGTCGGTGATCTTGCCCCAGCGCTCCTTGAGCGAGCCTTTCATCTGCTTCCAGTTGCCTGCGATACGGTCCCAGTTCATGCGGTCTCCAAACGGTCGAGGGGTTGACTACGCCAGCGGTGCAATCTACGTACCCGCGAGCCTTGCCATGGTGGCGAGGAGCGCCACCGGCTCGACCGGCTTCGCGACCTGCGCGTCGTAGCCTGCCGCCGCCACCGCCGGACTCGAGCCCGAGGTGAGCGCCGCCGCGCGCAGGCACCCGCCGCGCTCGGCCGGCAGCGATCGAACGGCCCGGATGAGGACGTAGCCGTCGCCGCCCCGCAGCCCCATGTCGGAAAGCATGATGTCGGGCCGCCAGGCGTCGAGCAGCTGGAGCGCCTCCGGCGTGCTGTCGACGGCGCGCGCCTCGGCCCCGGCGACGCGCAGCACCTTGAGGAGGAGCTCGCGAACCGGCGCGTCGTCCTCCACCACGAGCACCCGCACGCCCGAAAGCAGCGGCAGCGCGGCCTGCTTTGCCGGCTCCGCGCCGCACAGCTCGAGAAGGTTCTGGATCACCCGGGTCTGCTGGCGAGCGCTGCGCACGATCGCGTCGAGCGCTCCCTCGGAGTCCGGCAGCTGCTCGCGCAGATGCGCCGCCCACGTCGCCATCGCCTGCGTAGGCGCGTTGAGCTCGGCGAGCACGGAGAGGAGGAACGCCTCCTTCGCCCGGCTTGCTTCTTCACTGCCCAGGCGCTGGCGGCGCTCGCGCTCCAGTGCCCGCGCCATGGACAGCTCCGCGCGCTTGCGTTCATCGATGTCGAGGCATACCCCCTCGTAGCCCAGGAACAGACCGCCGGCATAGCGCGGCGCGGCGCGATCCAGCACCCAGCGGTATTCGCCGTCGCGCCGGCGCATGCGGTACTCGATCTCGAACGGCTCGCGCGCGTCGAAGGCACGCACGCAGGTGTCGAGCCAGCGCGCCAGGTCCTCCGCGTGCACGACCCGCGACCAGCCCTCCCCTAGGGCCTGCTCCTCGGTCTGGCCCGTGAACTGCAGCCATCCCGCGCTGGCGTACTCGCACGACATATCGGGACGCGCGCGCCACGCCATTACCAGGAAATCCGCGTCGGGCTTCATACCGGCAGTGCAGCAGGGACCATGCCGGGAGGTTCCTGTAGCGGGATGGCTACTTGGGCACGCCGCTTATTACATGCGCCGGAAAGCGTTACACCTCCGCCGGCCGGACCGCCCCGCGCGCAATGGGCACACGCTTTGCTGCTCCCTTAGCGCTTCTTTCCCCATTAACTGAAGGAGTTCGTCATGTTGAGCTGGGCGCTGGCGTTTTTCATCATCGCCATCATTGCTGCGGTGTTCGGATTCACGGGCATCGCCGCTGGTGCGGCGGAAATCGCGAAGATCCTCTTCGTCGTGTTCGTCGTCCTTTTCCTGGTCTCGCTGGTCGCGGGCCTGCTGAGAAGGCCTTAACGGAAACCCCCAAGGAGAAACTATGCATATCAAACTACTGACCATCGCGGCGGCCGTGGCGCTCGCCTTCGGTACCGCCCAGGCGCAGCAGCGCCAGGACACCACCCGCACCGACGCCGACAAGCCGCGCACCGAGGCACGCACCGAGGCGCGCACTGAGGGCAAGGTCGACCGCAAGGCCCGCAAGGCCGAGGAAGACCGCATTGAAGCCGAGGCCAAGGCGGCGAAGGCCAAGTGCGACGGCATGGACGGCAAGCAGAAGGACGTCTGCCAGCAGGAAGCCAAGTCGCAGGAGAAGGTGAAGAAGGCCGAGCTCGACGCCAAGTACGACCCGACCCCGCGCAAGCAGCGCAAGGTCGAGGAGCAGCGCGCCGAGGCCAAGTACGAGATCGCCAAGGTGAAGTGCGACGCGCAGGCGAAGGACGACGACGCGTGCAAGAAGCAGGCGAAAGCCGAGTACGACCGCGCCAAGGCCGACCTCAAGGCGAAGGACGCCAAGGCCGACACCAAGCGCGAGCGGCCGGCGGGCACGGGCGCGACGCAGCGCGGCGAAGACAACACGCCGAACCGCGACCTCAACCGCAACGGCAGGTAGCACGCATCGATGAGCGCACAGCCCGGCCGGGGAGCGTTCCTCTCCGACATCGAGACGCTGCGTAGGCGTGCCCGGGAGCACATCGCCCAGGGGGCGGTGACTCCCGGGTACCACGCCGACCGCGACGTGGTGCTGAAGCTCCTCAATGAAGCGCTGGCCACCGAGATCGTCTGCACGCTGCGCTACAAGCGCCACTACTACATGGCGCAGGGCATCCATGCCGAGAGCGTGGCGGCGGAGTTCCTCGAGCACGCCAACGAGGAGCAGCAGCATGCCGACCAGATCGCCGAGCGCATCACCCAGCTCGGCGGCGCTCCCGACTTCTCGCCCGACGGCCTGACGACGCGCAGCCACGCGGAGTACGTCGAGGGCGGCTCGCTCGAGGAGATGATCCGGGAAGACCTGGTCGCCGAGCGCATCGCCATCGACAGCTACCGCGAGATGATCAACTACCTCGGCACCGAGGACTCGACCACCCGCCGCATGCTGGAGGAGATCCTCGCCAAGGAAGAGGAGCACGCCGACGATCTCGCGTCGCTCCTCGAAGGCATCAACCGGTAATAAAGATGGCGCGGGGCCTCTGGAAAGGCGCGATCAGCTTCGGGCTGGTCAACGTGCCGGTCGAGCTCTTCTCCGCGCAGAAGCGCGAGGCGGGGCTCGACCTCACGATGCTGGACAAGCGCGACATGGCGCCGGTCGGCTACAAGCGCGTCAACAAGGCCACCGGCAAGGACGTGCCGTGGGAAGACATCGTCAAGGGGTACGAGTACCAGGACGACAAGTACGTCGTCCTGTCGGAAGAGGATTTCCGCCGCGCCAATCCCGAGGCATCGAAGACCGTGGACATCATGGCCTTCGTCGAGCTCGCCGACATCGCCCCGCAGTATTTCGACACCCCGTACTACCTCGCGCCCGGCAAGCGCGGCGAGAAGGCCTACGCGCTGCTGCGTGACGCGATGGCCAAGGCCGGCAAGGCCGGCATCGCCACGGTGGTGATCCGCACCAAGCAATACCTCGCGGCGGTGGTGCCGCAAGGCGAGGCGCTGGTGCTGAACACGCTGCGCTATCACAAGGAGCTGAAGAGCGCCGAGGACCTGGACATCCCCGACAAGACCAAGGGCGCCAAGGCCAGCCCCAAGGAGATGGACATGGCGCTGCGGCTGATCGACGACATGGCCGACGAATGGCAGCCCGAGCGCTACCACGACACCTACCACGAGGACCTGCTGAAGCGCATCGAGGAGAAGCTCAAGGCCGGCGAGACCGAGGCCATCACCGAGCCCGACAAGCAGGAGAAGGCGGCGAAGTCGGCCGATGTCATCGACCTCATGTCGCTGCTCAAGAAGTCGGTCGAAGGCGGCAGGAAGCACGAAGAGAAGCCCGCGCACAAGGCCAGGCGCGCGAGGAAGCGGCGGGCGGCGTAGATGCCCAAGCGCCTCATCCGCTATGCCGTCGTCGGCTGCGGCCACATCGCCCAGGTGGCGGTGCTGCCCGCGTTCGCCAACGCGCGGCGCAACTCGCTGCTCGCGGCGATCGTGTCCGGCGACCCGGTGAAGCGCGCGGAGCTCGGCAAGAAGTACCAGATCGAGCGCGCGGTGGACTACGGCGGCTACGACGAGCTCCTGAAGAGCGGCGACATCGACGCCGTCTACATCGCGCTGCCCAACACCATGCACGCCGAGTATGCCGAGCGCGCCGCGCGGCGCGGCGTGCACGTGCTGTGCGAGAAGCCGATGGCGGTCACCGAGGCCGAATGCGAATTGATGGCGAAGGCGGCGAAAGACGGGCGCGCCAGGCTGATGGTCGCCTACCGCCTGCACTTCGAGCGCGCCAACCTCGAGGCGATCGAGATCGCGCGCTCCGGGCGCATCGGCGAGCCGCGGCTGTTCACCTCGACCTTCACCATGAGCGTGGTGCCGGGCAACATCCGCGTGCAGCGCGCGCTGGGCGGCGGGGTGCTCTACGACATCGGCATCTACTGCATCAACGCGGCGCGCGGGTTGTTCCGCGACGAGCCGATCGAGGTGCTGGCGAGCTCCGCCGGCGTGATCGGCGACGTCGAGGAGTCCGTCAGCTGCACGCTGCGCTTCCCGAACGAGCGCCTCGCCACGTTCACGGCGAGCTTCGGCGCCACCAAGGTATCGGAGTACCGCCTCGTCGGCACGAAAGGCGACCTGGCGGTCGAGCCGGCGTACGAGTACGCCAAGCCGCTCGAGCACCGGCTGACGCTGGAAGGCAACCTGGTCAGCGAGCGGCGCTTCGCCAAGCGCGACCAGTTCGCGCCGGAGCTGCTGTATTTCTCGGACTGCATCCTGCAGAACCGCGCTCCCGAGCCGTCGGCCGAGGAAGGCCTCGCCGACGTGCGCGTGATCCGCGCGCTCTACAAGTCGATCGAGAGCGGCCAGCCGGTCGAGCTGGCGCCGTTCCAGCGCGAGGAGCGGCCGAGCCTGGAGCAGGAGATCCGGCGGCCGCCGATCGAGAAGCCCTCCGTCATCCACGCCCAGGCTCCATCCGGTGGCAACTGAGGAAGGCAACTAGTCAATGGAAAGACCCGTACTGTCGGTGAGCGAGACCCGCGATGGCGTATGGAGCGTGAACGAGCGCGGGCCGAGCCGCATCGCCATCGCCTACTTCCCGAGCAAATGGGGCGCGATGAAGCACGCCGTGCGCGTCGCGCTCGCCAAGCCGCGCTGCCGGGTGGCGGTCGTCGAGCGCGACGGCACCGTGCGCCTGGAGCGCGACTACGACCAGGGACCCGAACCGCACCACGTGGAGATCTGAGATGAAAACTTCCACCTTTGCCCTTATCTTCGGACTCGCCTACCTCGCCGCGGGACTGCTCGGCCTCATCCCGGCGATGCTCACCCCGCCGCCGGCCGACGCCCCGCCGACCACGTTTACCCTGCTCTACGGATACCTGCTCGGCCTGTTTCCGGTGAACCTCGTGCATACGCTGCTGCACCTGGTGATCGGCGCGTGGGGCCTGTCGGCCTGGGCCGGCCGCTCGAGCCCGCTCACGTTCGCGCGCGGCCTCGCCGTCTTCTATGGCGCGCTCGCCATCATGGGCATGCTGCCGGTGCTCAACACCGTGTTTGGCATGATCCCGATCCACAGCCACGACGTCTGGCTGCACGGCTTCACCGCGGTAATCGCCGGCTACTTCGGCTGGTACCACCAAGCGCAGGCCAGCGAGCGCCGGCGCCTGAGCTACGACCGCCGCCAGCACATGCTGCCGGTAGAGAAGGAGCGCCGCTTCGGCCTCGCCGACCGCCGCGAGCCGTTCGGCGGCATGTCGCCGGCGTAGGCTCTAGCGGCTCTCGCGCACGGTCGTCGGCCGGAAGTCGTGCGTGAGCTGGTAGACCAGAGCCGGCACCATTTCGTCGCGCGGATTGGACTTGCTGAGCCCGCCGCTTACGCCGTGCTCGGCCGAAACGCTTAGCGCGCCGAGCTGGCGCTTGGTCGACGCCGAGCGCGTCCAGACGCTCGCGCCGCTCGAAGTCTCGACCAGCCGGCTCGAAATATCGCCGCGCAGCTCGGTGCGCACGCCGCCTTCCAGCCTGGAGATATCGGTGAGCTTGATATCGGTGCGCGGCTCGGAATAGACCAGATCCCCCAGGAACACGGCGGCGACGCCGTACTTCTCGCCTATCTTGCGCAGCGCCGCCGGATCGAGCTCGCGCGCGCCGACCGCGGCGAGGACTGCGTCCCGGCTGCCGAGCTCGACGATGCGCGTGCCGGGCTGTGCGGACTGCAGCTGCTCCTGGAAGTGGCGCGTGGCCTGGCCGGCGTTGCCGCGCTCGCCGTTGGAGCCGAAGTCGATGATGCCGAGCGTGCCGTAGCCCTTGAGATCGACGCGCGGCGGCACGGGTACGAGCACGGTGCGGGTACAGGCCGCAAGCAGCGCCAGCAGGACGAACAGCAGGACGTTGCGCATGACGACTCCCCTTTTCTTGTGCCGTTGCAGGCTACTGCAGGCGCGTCGCATTTGCCGTGAACATTTACACTCGCGCGATGAGCAGCAGCACGTTTTACTCGAACCTGCCGCTCCTGACCGACTTCCGCGACGTCGGCCGGCAGGAAAGCTACACGCCGCTGCCGGACGACTGGCACGTCGTGATGTGCGACGTGCGCAACTCGACGCTGGCTGTCGAGGCGGGCCAGTACAAGAAGGTCAACACCCTGGGCGCGGCCCTCATCACCGCCGTGCTGAACCTGGCGG
>DASSPL010000123.1:0-6250 GCA_035699685.1 Burkholderiales bacterium
AGCAAATTGCGCCGATCATCGGCGTGTATCATCTGACGACACAATTATGCCCGCACTGGTCAACCGCGGCCGCGCGACGCTCGCCATCGCGCTCGTCGCGGCGGCGAACGCGCTGGCGCAATCGGACGCCACCACCGTCGATGCGCAGGTCATCGAGGGCGTGAGCGACCTCGAGGTCAGCGCGCGCGGCGCCGCCGAGATCCAGAGCGGCGACGTCACCGTGTTCGGCGAGTTCCTGCGCTACAACCGCGAGTTCGGCGCGGTCGAGGCCGAAGGCGGCGTGCGCCTGCAGAGCGGCGTCGACCGCTTCTTCGGCCCGCGGCTGCAGTACAACACGCTGGACGACACCGGGGCAGTCGAGCAGCCGCAGTTTCTCCTGCAGCGCGAGCTCCCCGCGCGCGGCTCGGCGGATCGCCTGGAATTTCTCGGCAAGGACCGCTATCGCTTCATCAACGCACGCTTCACCACGTGCAAGCCCGGGCAGGACGACTGGTTCCTCGAGGCGAGCCAGCTCGACCTGGACTACCAGGCGGACGAGGGCCACGCGCGGCGCCCGCGCCTGCGGTTCTTCGACACCACCATCCTCGCCTTCCCGTTCGCCGAATTCCCGCTGGAGAACCGTCGCCGCAGCGGCGTGCTGGTCCCGTATTACTCGCAGACCAGCACGCGCGGTCTCGAGGTCGGCATCCCGTACTACTGGAACATCGCGCCCGAGCGCGACCTGACGCTCACGCCGGTGTTCATGGCGCGGCGCGGCTTCCAGCTCAAGAACCACGCCCGTTACCTCGGCCGGCCCTATGCGGGAGAGCTGCGCTACGAATACCTGCCGGACGATCCGGTGTTCGGCCGCACCCGCACCGGCACGTCGTGGCTCCATACCCAGAACCTGCGCGAGGACCTGACCGCGCAGATCGACTACAACCGGGTGTCGGACGAGCGCTATTTCGTCGACCTGGCGAGCCAGGTGAAGCAGGTTTCGACCGGCAACCTGCCGCAGGACGGCTACCTCACGCATACCCGCACGCTGGGCGCCGGACATTTCACCAGCCTCGCGCGCGTGCAGCGGTTCCAGACGCTGCAGGATCCGCTCGCGCCCATCGTGCCGCCGTACCACCGGCTGCCTCAGCTCAACGCCAGCGCGACGTTCAACGATGTGCGCGGCTTCTTCGATACCTCGATTCCGGCCGAATTCGTGCGCTTCGTGCATCCCACGCTGCTCGAAGGCCAGCGCACGGCGTTCG
Organism: Burkholderiales bacterium; assembly: GCA_035699685.1. GTDB lineage: Bacteria > Pseudomonadota > Gammaproteobacteria > Burkholderiales > SG8-39 > SCGC-AG-212-J23. The sequence continues at coordinate 1,242 of DASSPL010000123.1, forward strand.
CGCCGTCGGTGGCCGCGCCGCGCCTCACGCCGGGCTGGTACTTCACGCCGAAGGCGGGCCTGCGGTACACCGGCTATCAGATCGACCGCACCCCTGCGGGTGAGCCGGCCCAGCCGTCGGTCGCCATTCCGTGGCTGAGCGTCGACAGCGGGCTCGCGTTCGAGCGCGATGCGCGCTGGCTGGGCGACTCGGCCACGCAGACGCTCGAGCCGCGCGTCTTCTACGTGTTCGTGCCTTACCGCAACCAGGAGCACCTGCCGGTGTTCGACACCACGCTGGCGGACTTCAACTATCCGCAGCTCTTCACGGAGAACCGCTTCATCGGCGGGGATCGCTTCGGCGATGCCAACCAGGTCACGCTGGCGCTCACCACGCGCTTCCTGCAGGGCAGCGGCCAGGAGAGCCTGCGCGCCACCGTGGGGCAGCGCTTCTACTTCCACGACGAGCGCGTCGGCCTCGCGCCGGGCACGTCGCTGCGGCGCGCGGCCGAGTCGGACGTCCTCGCCTCGGTGGGCGGGCGGCCGTCGCCGCACTGGACCTTCGACGCCACCAGCCAGTACAACCCGTACCGCAACCGCGCCGAGAAATACGGCGTATCGCTGCGCTACGCGCCGGAGGTCGCCAAGGTGATCAACGCCAGCTACCGCTTCCAGAGCGAGATCCTGAAGCAGATCGACGTCTCGGGGCAATGGCCGATCGGCGCCGGCTGGTACGGCGTCGGGCGCTACAATTACTCGCTGCTCGACGGCCGCCTGCTCGAAGGACTCGCCGGCACGGAATACAACGCCGGCTGCTGGATCTTCCGCTTCGTCGTGCAGCGCATCCAGGCCGCCGCGCAGGTGAGCTCGACCGCCCTCGTCTTCCAGCTCGAATTCAACGGCGTCGGACAGATCGGAACCGCGGAGGCGACGCAGCTCTTGAGAAGGGACGTGCCCGGCTACTCCGTCATCAATCGCACCGATCCGCAGCTCGCGGCGCCGAGCGCCCGGCCGCGGCTGCCGTTCGAACAGGTCTTCTAATGCGCAAACTCGCTTTCCTGGCCCTGCTGTCGTGGGCATTCCACGGCCATGCGCTGACGCTGGTCGACCGCATCGTCGCCATCGTCAACAAGGAGGTCATCACCTACTCCGAGCTGAGCGAGGCGGTGGTCACGGCGGAGCGGCAGCTGCGCCGCCAGGGCACGGCGGCGCCGCCCCGCGCGGTGCTCGAGCGCCAGATGCTCGAGCGGCTGATCCTCGACAAGGCGCAGCTGCAGCTCGCGCGCGAGACCGGCCTGCGCGTGGACGAGCTGCAGGTCGACCGCGCGGTCGAGCGCATCGCCCGCTCCAACAACCTGACGCTCGCCGACTTCCGCAAGGCGCTCGAGGCCGATGGCGTGCCGTTCGAGGCGTTCCGCACCGACATCCGGCAGCAGATGCTGATGGCACGGCTGCGCGAGCGCGAGGTCGAGAACCGGGTCCAGGTGAGCGATACCGAAGTGGACCTGTTCCTCGAGCAGCTGAAGAGCCGCCCGAGCGAGGGCGCCGAGTACAACATCGCGCACGTCATCGTGCGCGTGCCCGAGCAGGCCAGCCCCGAGCGCATCCGCGACGCGCGCGGCCGCGCCGAGCAGGCGCTGGCCGAGGCGAAGAGCGGGGCGCCGTTCCCGCGCATCGCGGCCGCCTATTCCGACGCGCCCGACGCGCTGCAGGGCGGCGCGCTCGGCTGGCGCAGCCACGAGCGCCTGCCGGAGCTCTTCGCCAACGCGCTCGCCGCCATGAAGCCGGGCGACGTGAGCCCGGTGCTGCGCAGCCCGGCCGGCTTCCACGTGCTGAAGCTGGTCGACGTGCGCGGCGCGGGGGCCGAAGCGCCCGTGCGCCAGACGCGGCTGCGCCACATCCTGGTGCGCACCAACGAGGCGGTGTCGGAAGGCGATGCGCGCAGGAAGCTGGTCGACCTGCGCGAGCGCATCGTCTCGGGCGGCGCCGATTTCGCGGAGCTGGCGCGCGCGAACTCCGACGACGGCACCGCGGCGCGCGGCGGCGAGCTCGACTGGGTCTATCCCGGCGACACGGTGCCCGAGTTCGAGCGCGCCTACGAGGAGCTCAACGTCGGCGAGGTGAGCCAGCCGGTGCGCACCCCGTTCGGCTACCACCTGATCCAGGTCCTCGAGCGCCGCTCGGGCGACCTGTCCGCCGAGCGGCGCCGCTTCCAGGCGCGGCAGGCGCTGCGCGAGCGCAAGGCCGACGAGGCCTACCAGGAATGGCTGCGGCAGCTGCGCGACCAGACCTACGTCGAGCTGCGGCTTGAGGAAAGATAGGCCGACGATTGCCTTGACCTCCGGCGAGCCGGCCGGAATCGGTCCCGAGCTGTGCGTGCGGCTCGCGCGCGAGCGCTGGGACGCCGAGCTGGTGGTCATCGGCGACCGCGCCCTGCTCGCCGGCTGCCCGCGGATCGAGCACATACAGCTGAGAAATCGAGCGGTGCCGGGGAAGCTCGACCCGGCGAATGCGACCTACGTGCTGTCGGTGCTGGACCGCGCCATCCGCGGCTGCATGGACGGCGAATACGATGCCATGGTCACGGCGCCGGTGCAGAAGAGCATCATCAACGACGCCGGCATCGGGTTCACCGGCCACACCGAGTACCTCGCCGAGAAGGCGCGCTCGCCGCAGGTGGTGATGATGCTGGTCGGCGGCGGCCTGCGCGTCGCGCTCGCCACGACGCATCTGCCACTCGCCGACGTGCCGCGCGCCATCAACCAGGAAACCCTGCTGAAGACCCTGCAAGTGATGGACGCCGACCTGAAGCGCCGCTTCCGGATCGCGCGCCCGCGCATCCTGGTCGCCGGGCTCAATCCCCACAGCGGCGAATCCGGGCACATGGGACGCGAGGACCTCGACGTCATCACGCCGGCGCTCGCCTTGGCCCGCGAGGCCGGCATCGACGCCAAGGGGCCGATCCCGGCCGACACGCTGTTCGTGCCGGAGCGCCTGAAGCAGGCCGACGCGGTGCTCGCGATGTACCACGACCAGGGGCTGCCGGTGCTCAAGTACGCGAGCTTCGGCCAGGGCGTGAACGTGACGCTCGGCCTGCCGTTCGTGCGCACTTCGGTCGATCACGGCACGGCGCTCGATCTGGCCGGCACCGGCCGCGCCGACGCCGGCAGCCTGGCCGAGGCGCTCAAGCTTGCCATCGACCTCGCATCGGCCGCGTAAGCGGTTCGGCCAGCATTTCCTGCACGACCCGCGTGTCCTGGCGCGCATCGTCGACGCCGTCGGGGTATCCGCAACCGATTTCCTGGTGGAGATCGGCCCCGGCGAAGGCGCCCTGACCCGGCCGCTGCTCGAGCGCGCCGGGGCGCTGCAGGTGATCGAGGTGGATCGCGATCTCGCCGCCGCGCTGCGTGACCTGCGCGGCGTGACCGTGCACGAAGGCGACGCGCTCGAGTTCGATTACGCCGCCTTTCCGCGCGGCATGCGGCTGGTGGGCAACCTGCCGTACAACATCTCGACGCCGCTGCTCTTCCATCTCTCGCGCTACGCCGATCGCGTGCGCGACATGCACTTCATGCTGCAGAAGGAGGTGGTCGAGCGGATGGTGGCCGCGCCGTCGACGCCCGATTACGGGCGGCTGTCGGTCGCGCTGCAGGCGCGCTTTCGAATGGAAAAGCTGTTCACCGTCGCGCCCGGTGCGTTCCGCCCGCCGCCCAAGGTCGACTCCGCGGTCGTGCGCATGGTGCCGCTGGAGAAAAGCCTGGAGATCGACGAGGACCTGCTGCGCCGGGCGTTCTCGGCCCGCCGCAAGCAGCTGCGCAACGCGCTGCCGGGCGTGGACTTCGCGCGCGCTGGCATCGACCCGGCGCTGCGCCCGGAGAACCTCTCGCCGGAGGACTACGCCCGGCTTTCGATGAACTCGATCTTGTAGCCGTCGGGGTCCTCGACGAAGGCGATGACCGACGTGCCGCCCTTCACCGGGCCAGGCTCGCGCGTCACCTTGCCGCCCGCGGCGCGCACCCGGTCGCAGGCCTTCTTCACATCCGGGACGCCGAGCGCGATGTGGCCGAAGGCGCCGCCCATCTCGTAGCGCTCGACGCCGTAGTTGTAGGTCAGCTCGAGGACCGAGGCGCGGCTCTCGTCGTCGTAGCCGACGAAGGCGAGCGAGTACTTCTGCTCCGGCCGGTCGGTGGTGCGCAGGAGCTTCATGCCAAGGACCTCGGTGTAGAAGCGGACCGAGCGCTGCAGGTCGCCGACGCGCAGCATGGTGTGGAGCAGTCTCATCGTGGGCCTTTCAGGACGGGAAGGGTGGCGCCGGCGAGCTCGAGGCGCTCGCGCATCACGCGCCAGCCGGGGTAGAGGCGGCCGAGCAGGGACCAGAAGCGCCGCGAGTGGTTCATCTCCACGAGATGCGCGACCTCGTGCGCGATGACGTAGTCGGCGAGCGCCGGGTCGAGGTGCACGAGCCGCCAGGAGAGCCGGATCGCGCCGCTTTCGCTGCACACGCCCCACTGCGTTTTTGCATTCGACAGCGAAACGCGTGGCGCGGGCAGGCCGAGAGCGCCGGCGTAATGCGCGGCGCGCGGCCGGAATGCTTCGAGCGCCTGGTGCTTGAGCCATTTCAGCAGCACCTCGAGCGGCTTCGAGCGGCGCGGCACGCACATCAGGATGCGCAAGCCATCGTGCTCGACGTGGCGGCGGCCATGGCGCACCTCGATCAGGCGCGGCACGCCGAAGAGGGGCACGAACTCGCCGCTCGCGCCGTGCAGCACCGGGCCGCGCGGCATGCAGGCCCACTCGTCGAGCTTGCGCAGGATCCAGGCCTCCTTGTCGCGCAGGAACGCCTCGATCTCGCGCCACGGGGCGCGCAATGGCGCCGCGACGCGCAGCCCGCCGGCATCGACCGTGATGCCGAGCGTGCGCCGGCGGCGCCGCGCGAAGCGGTACTCGACGGCACGCCCGCCCAGCTCGATCAGCAGAGTGCCTTCTGTTGCTCCTCTATCCATGCCTCGGCCATTTGGTTGACGGTCTGCG
>DASSPL010000124.1:0-2747 GCA_035699685.1 Burkholderiales bacterium
CGCATTCCTGATCCTCGGCATCCAGCCCGGGCCTGCCATGCTCACGAAGAACATGGAGCTCGTCTGGATGCTGATCTGGGCGCTGGTGGTCGGCAACATCATGGCGGTGTGCCTGCTGCTGTTCGCGGCGCGCTGGGTCGCAGTGCTGACGTTCATCCGCGGCGTGCGGCTCATTCCGTTCGTGCTGATCCTGTGCGTGCTGGGCGCCTTCATCAGCGAGGGGCACTGGCAGAATCTCGTCATCCTCGTCGTGTTGAGCGCGGTCGGCTACGGGCTGCTGAAGTTCGGCTGGCCGCGCGCGCCGTTCGCCATCGGCCTGGTGCTCGGTGGCATCGCCGAAAAGTCGCTGAACACCGCTCTGGCGCTCTGGGGGCCGGCGTTCTTCCTGCGGCCGCTGTCGCTGGTGCTGATCGGGCTGATAGCGCTGACGATCGGGCTCGCGGTCTACAAAGCGCGCCGTGCGAAGCGCCGCGCCACCCCGGTCGCCGCCTATGAATAACGGTCGTCTGGCAATGAGCATCGCCATGCTCGTCTTCTTCGGCGTGATGGTGGGCGTGGCCACGCAGTACCCGCCGCAGGCGCGCTTCATGCCACTGGTGGTGGGCGTGCCGGCCCTCTTGCTGTGCCTCGTGCAGGTGGTGCTCGAGTTCAAGTCGCGCCGTCGGGCGGCCGCCGAGTCGACTGTGGCTCCGGACGCCGCGACCACCGGCGAGACCGCCGGCGAGACCAGCCGGCGCGAGCGCGTGCTGTGGGGCAGCTTCCTGGCGCTCGTCGCGGGCACCGTGCTGTTCGGCTTCTGGGCCACGATCCCCGTATTCATTGCCGCCTTCCTGCGCGTCGTAGGCCGGGAGAGCTGGGGCTTCTCGCTCGCGCTCGCGGCTGTCGGCACCGGCGTGCTGGTGGCGGTGTTCCGCTTTGGCCTGGGCGTAATCCTCCACAACGGTTTCGTGCTCGGCCCGCTGCTCGACCGCCTGTCGGGCTCCTGACCCGGCCGTCTTTCGACTGCTTCGTTCATACAAGGAGACAACCGCATGACGCATCCCTTCCGACCGACCGCCCGATGGCGACGCGGGGCCCTCGCCCTCACGCTGGCGTTCGCCGCCACCGGTGCGGTCGCGCAGGGCAACGCCGCCGACTTCTTCAAGGGCAAGACGGTGACGTACATCGTCGCCACGTCGCCCGGCGGCAGCTACGACCTCTACGGCCGGCTCGTCGCCGAGTACATGCAGAAGCAGATCCCCGGCTCGCGCTTCGTCGTCAAGAACGTGCCCGGCGCCGGCCACGTGATCGGCGCCAACGCGATCTACGCCGCCAAGCCCGACGGGCTGACGATCGGCAGCTTCAACACCGGGTTGATCTACGGCCAGATGATCGGCCAGGAAGGCATCAAGTTCGACCTCCGGAAGATGTCATGGATCGGCAAAGCCGCGTCGGAGCCACGGGTGCTGATGATGTCGGTGAAGTCGCCGATCAAGACCTTCGACGAACTGAAGGCCGCGAAGGAGCCGATCCCGTTTGCCACCTCGGGCGTCGGAAGCAGCAGCTACGTCGAGACCAAGTTCCTCGCCGACACGCTCAAGCTGCCGATCAAGATCATCCCGAGCTATTCCGGCAACGAGGGCGAGATGGCGATGCGCCGCGGCGAGGTCTTTGGTGGCGTGGGCTCGCGTTCGTCGTTCGAGGGCTTCGTGAAGAACGGCTACGGCCGCTTCCTGTTTCAGATCGGCGGCAAGGACAAGGACGTGCCCCAGCTCTCGAGCCTCGTCACCGACCCGCAGACCAAGGCGCTGCTCGCGCTGGTGCAGGCCCAGGGCGACCTCGCGCGCCTGACCGCCGGCCCGCCGGGCATCCCGACCGACCGCCTAGAGGTGCTGCGCACGGCCTACCGTAAGGCCATGGCCGACAAGGGCGTGCGCGATCGCGCGGCCAAGCTCGGCATCCCCATCGACCCAGCGATAGGCGAGGACGTGCTCAGGCAGGTGAGCGCGGCGCTGAACCAGCCGCCCGAGACCATCGCGATGCTGGCCAGGACGCAGGACGTGAAGCCGCCAACGCTGAAGGCGGCGGGGCCGCTGATCGAGGTGAACGACAAGGGCCGCGTCATCGTTTTCGCGGGTCCGGACCGGCAGCCGGTGCAGAGCAAGCCGAGCGGCAGCCGCACGCGCATCACCATCGACGGCAAGGAGGCCACGCGCGGCGACCTGAAGGCCGGCATGGTGTGCGAGATAAGCTACACGCCCGGCGGCGACAACGAACCCACGGAGATCGCGTGCAAGTGAACGAACCCGGCACTTCTGCATCTCCGACGCTGGGGATACCTGGCGCACCCGCTGCGCCGCCAGGCGAGCCGGCACAGGCCCGCGTCCTCGTCGACCCGTACCGCGACTGGGCCGAAGGCGAAGGCATCCCGATCCATCTGGACTTTGGCCACAACCTGCTCGACCTCGAGACCGGCCCGTGGGACCGCTACGAGGCCCGCGGATGCTTCGCGCACACCCACGGGGCGGGCGACTTCATGGCGAACTACGTGCTGGAGGTGCCGCCGGGGGCCAAGACGCGCCCGGTGCGTCACCTGTATGAGGTGTTCTGCTACGTGCTGGCAGGCCACGGCTCGACGAAAGTGTGGCTGCCCGGCGGCGAGGTGCGCACGTTCGAATGGGGCCCGAAGGCGATGTTCGCGATCCCGCTGAACTGCCGCTACCAGATCTTCAACGCCACCGCCGCGCAACCGGTGCGAATCTCGTGCA
>DASSPL010000125.1:0-4650 GCA_035699685.1 Burkholderiales bacterium
CGCCAGACCCTCGAGCTGCGCGACGAGGCGCTGCGCCTGCAGAGGAAGCGCTTCGACGCCGGCGTCATCTCCGACTTCGAGCTGCGCCAGCTCGAAGCCGAGGCGGCGGTGGTGCGCGCCCAGCTGCCGCCGCTCGAGAACGCGCGCGAGCGCGAGGAGGCCGCGCTAGCGGTGCTGCTCGGCCGCACGCCGAAGGAGGTCATGGATGCGAGCTTCAAGCTCGCGCCGATGGAGGACCGGCTGTCCGCGCCGGTGCTGCCCTCCGGCATCCCTTCCGAGCTGCTGCTGCGGCGCCCGGACCTGGTCGCCGCCGAGCGCGAGCTCGCCGCGGCGAACGCGCGCGTGGCGGTGGCCCGCGCGCAGATGTTCCCGTCGATTACGCTCACCGGGCTCCTCGGCAGCGAGAGCCGCGCGCTGTCCGATCTCTTTAGCGGCCCGGCGACCGTCTGGAGCATCGCCGCCGGCCTCACGCAGCCGATCTTCGCCGGCGGCCGCCTGCAGGCGCAGACCGAGGCCGCGCAGGCGCGCGAGCGCGCCGTGCTTGCTCAGTACCAGCAGGCCATCCGCAGCGCCTTCGGCGAGGTGCGCACCGCGCTCATCGCGCAGTCGCGCGCGCGGGAGAGCTTCGAGGCCGAGAGCGTGCGCGAGGAAGCGCTCGCGCAGACGCTGCGGCTCGCGCGCCTGCGCTACCAGAACGGCGTGGCGAGCCAGCTCGACGTCATCGACGCCGAGCGCGGTCTGCTCGCCGCGCGCATCGCGCGCATCGAGGCGCTGCGCGCGCATCGGGCGGCGATCGCCGATCTTTTCCGCGCCTTGGGAGGATAGATGGCCAACACGGTCCGGCTGCACCGCGTGCTGCGCGCACCCGCGGAGCGCGTCTACCGCGCCCTCCTCAACGCCGACGCCATGGCCAAGTGGCTGCCGCCGCACGGCTTCACCGGCAAGGTGCATCATCTCGACGCCAGAGTGGGCGGCACCTTCCGCATGTCCTTCACCAACTTCACCACCGGCCACAGCCATTCGTTCGGCGGCGAATACCTCGAGCTGGTACCGAACGAGCGCATCCGCCACACCGACAAGTTCGACGATCCCGGCCTGCCAGGGGTCATGACGGTCACCCTCTCCCTGAAGGCGGTGTCGGTCGGCACGGAGCTGAACGTGGTGCAGGAGGGCATACCGGCGGTCATTCCGCCCGAGGCGTGCTATCTCGGCTGGCAGGAATCGCTGACCCTCCTCGCGCAGCTCGTAGAGCCGGAAATCCGTGAGTAAAGTCCGCGTCGCCGCCTTCGCCGTGTCGATCGACGGCTTCGGCGCCGGGCCGGACCAGAGCCTGGAGAATCCGCTCGGCAAGCGCGGCCCGGAGCTGCACAACTGGTTCTACCCGACCGCCGTGTTCCAGAAGATGTACGGCGACGGCAACGGCACCACGGGCAAGGACAACGAATTTGCCGGGCGCAGCTTCGAGAACGTCGGCGCCTGGATCCTCGGGCGCAACATGTTCGGCCCGGTGCGCGGGCCGTGGCCCGACGAGAAGTGGCGAGGCTGGTGGGGCGACAACCCGCCGTACCATGTGCCGGTGTTCGTGCTCACGCACCACCCGCGCGCCTCGATCTCCATGCAAGGGGGGACCGTGTTCCACTTCGTCACCGACGGCATCCGCGCCGCTCTATCGCGCGCGAAGGAAGCGGCCGGCGGACACGACGTGCGCATCGGCGGCGGTCCGGCGACCATCCGCCAATACCTGAACGAAGGCCTGATCGACGAGCTGCACATTGCCGTGGCCCCGGTGCTGCTCGGGTCGGGCGAGCCGCTGTTCGAGGGGATCAACCTGTCCGCGCTCGGCTACTCATGCGTCGAGCACGCGGCAACGGAGAATGCCATGCATTGCGTGCTGCAAAGGCGATGAGCCTGCCGGCCGCAGCGATCGCCGCCTTGCACGAGGGCAGGAAGATCGAGGCGATCAGGATCGTGCGGCGCGAGCGCGGCGTCGATCTGAAGGACGCGAAGCAGGCGGTCGATGCCTACCTGCGCTCGCAGCCGGCCCTCGATGCCTCGCTCGATGCGCGGCAGGCGGGCGCGACGCGCGCCGTTCTGGGCTGGATCGCCGGCACGGCGCTGGTGCTCGTCGTCCTGTACCTACTGCTGAAATGATCCGCCTGGCATGATGTCCATCCAGCCGTGCGTGCCGGAAGACGTGTCGGCGATCTACGAAATCATCAACGACGCCGCGTACGCCTATAAAGGCGTAATACCGGCCGACCGCTGGCACGAGCCGTACATGGCGATGGAAGACCTGCAGTCGGAGATTGCCAGGGGCGTGCGCTTCTTCGGTTGCCGCATCGACAACCGGCTCGTCGGCGTGATGGGCATCCAGGACGTGAAGGACGTGACGCTCATCCGCCACGCGTACGTGCGCACGACGGAGCGCCGGCACGGCATCGGGCGCGCGCTGCTCGAGACGCTCACCAGCCAGGCCACGCGCCCGATCCTGATCGGCACCTGGAAGGCGGCCGCCTGGGCGATCCGCTTCTACGAGAAGCACGGCTTCCGCGTCGTCCCCGAGGCGGAGAAGAACCGACTGCTGCGCACCTACTGGACCATCCCCGACCGCCAGGTGGAGGAATCGGTGGTGCTGGCGCAGGCTTCTAGTTGAAGAGGTAGGCGTCCATCGACAGCACGCCGTTGTCGATGGCGCTGTAGATGCGCTCGGGCTTGCAATCCTCGCGCGCGGCGCCGAGGGCGAAGAACAGCGGCAGGAAATGCTCGTCGGTCGGATGGGCGCGCACGCCGTGCGGCGCGCGCGAGCGATAGTCGCTCAAGGTTTCGAGGTCGCGGCGCTCGAGCTTGTCCTTGACCCAGTCGGCGAATTCCTGGGCGTACGGCTGCGGTTCGCCACGGCCGCGCGACCAGTCGCGCAGGTTGTGGGTCATGTGCCCGGAGCCTATGACGAGCACGTTGTCCTCCTCGAGCGGGCGCAGCGCGCGGCCCAGGTTGAGGTGATGGCGCGTGCCGAGCTCCGGCTGGAGCGAGATCTGCACCACCGGCACGTCGGCATCGGGATACATGTAGAGCAGTGGCGCCCACGCGCCGTGGTCGAGGCCGCGGCAGCCGTCCACCGCGGCGCCGAGGCCCTGCTTCTTCAAGAGCTGCACGGCTTTCTGCGCCACCGCCGGCGCGCCCGGCGCGGTGTACTGGATGCGATAGAGCGGCTCGGGAAAGCCGGAGAAGTCGTGGATCGTCTCCGGCCGCTCGGCGCCGGTCAGCATCGGCAGCTTGCTTTCCCAATGGGCCGAGGCGATGACGATCGCCTTGGGCTTGCCGAGGCGCCTGCCGAGCGCCGCCCACGCAGTGCCCGCCGCGCCCGCCTCGAGGGCATGCATCGGCGAGCCATGCGAGATGAACACGCTCGGCAGGGGCACCATTACGCGACCTTCGCTTCCCTGGGGAGAAGCCCTTCGGCCTGCAGCGCTTCCTTCACCTTGGGCCGCGAGCCGACCCGCTTCTGGAACGCCTGCAGGTTCGGCCATTTAGCGAGGTCGATCTGCGTCGGCTTGGTCCAGTTCAGCAGGACGAACAGGTACGCGTCGGCCACCGTGAACTGCGGCCCGGTGAGGTACTCGCGCTGGGCGAGCTGCTCGTTCAGCCAGTTGAAGCGGCTGGCGAGGTTTTCCTTCGCCACCGGCTTGTAGTCGTCCGGCGTGTTCGGCTTGAAGAGCGGCGAGAAGCCCTTGTGGATCTCGGAGGTGAGGAAGTTGAGCCACTCCTGCAGGCGATAGCGCTCGAACGTGCCCGCCTTCGGCGCGAGGCCGGCGTCGGGCTTCTGGTCGGCGAGGTACTGCACGATCGCCGGGCCTTCGGTCAGCACCTGGCCGTTGTCGAGCTCGAGCGCCGGGACGTAGCCGCGGGGATTCACCTTCCAGTAGTCGCCGCCGCCCTCGACGGTCTTGTCCTTCGTGTTCACCTTCTTCAGCTCGACGGGAATGCCGAGCTCGCGCGCCACGATGTGCGGCGAGAGCGAGCAGGCGCCCGGTGCGTAGTACAGCTTCATGCGTATTCCTCCTTGTTGGAAATCAGGACCAGGCCTGGATCACGGCCGCCGGGATGCGGACCACCGAATCCGGGGTCGTGACCTGCACGGCGCCCACTGCGGTGGCGGCGAGGGCGAGCAGCGCGACGCCAGTGATCAGGCTCTTTCTCATGCGTAGGCTTCCTGTCGCAAGTTGTGTGCGCGTTCGCCTTTTACAAGGGCGTAGGCGCCGTCGCCGATCAGGCTGTGGGCGAGGGCGGCAGCGGTCAGGAACGCCGGGTATTCCCAGCCGCCGTTCGGCGCGCTGAACACCCAGCCGTTGGCGGCGTGCGCCCAGGTCGCCCCGAGAAGCACCGGAATCAGGGCGGCCGATACCCAGTGGCCGTAGACGCCCGCGAGGATGAGGACGCCGCCCACGAGCTCGGCCCAGAAGGTGAAGTAAGCGAGCGCTCCGGGAAGCCCGAGGGATTCGAAGAACTGCGCGGTGCCGGGCAGGGTGAAGACGAAGAACTTGAGCCCGGCGTGCGCAACGAACATGACGCCGAGCGAGGCGCGCAGCACAAGCGCGCCGTACTGAGCAGTGCCTTGCATGGTTACCCCTTTCATATGGTTGGAAAGACCCG
>DASSPL010000126.1:0-7370 GCA_035699685.1 Burkholderiales bacterium
CCGCTTCCCGCAGCCCGACGCCACCGCCGGCTTCCTCGGCCTGCAGCTCTCGCGGCTCGAGTACCTGCTCGCCCTGTCGATGGTGTTCCTCGGGCTGATCGTGCTCAACGGCTGGCTCAAGTTCCGCATCAACACGATGAAGGGCTGGATGGGCGAGCGCATGCTGCGGCGGCTGCGCTACTCGCTGTACGACTTCATCCTGCGCTTCCCGCTTGCGCGCTTCCGCCGCGTCAAGGCGGCCGAGATGGCGACCATGATCAAGGACGAGGTCGAGCCGCTCGGCGGGTTCATCGGCGAGGCGCTGATCACGCCCCTGTTCCTCGGCGGCCAGGCGCTGACCGCGATGTTCTTCATCCTCTACCAGCACTGGGCGCTGGGCCTGATCGCGCTCGCGGTGGTGGGGATCCAGGCGGTGGTGATCCCCAAGCTGCGCAAGCGCCTGCTGGTGCTCGGCCGCGAGCGCCAGCTCACCGCGCGCGCCCTCGCCGGACGCATCGCCGAATGCGTCGACGGCGCGGCCGAGATCCACGCCAACGGCACCTCGAACTACGAGCGCGCCGAGATCTCCGCGCGGCTCGGCACGATCTTCCGCATCCGCTTCGAGCTCTACCAGCGCAAGTTCCTGATCAAGTTCCTCAACAACTTCCTGTCGCAGGTGACGCCGTTCCTCTTCTATACGGTGGGCGGCTACCTGGTCATCGTCGGCCGGCTCGACATCGGCGCGCTGGTCGCGGTGATCGCCGCCTACAAGGACCTGCCGGCGCCGGTGAAGGAGCTGATCGACTGGGACCAGCAGCGCATGGATGTCGAGATCAAGTACCAGCAGGTGGTGGAGCAGTTCACCGAGGAGCAGGTTTCACCCCCGGAGCTGCAGGCGCCCATCGGGGCAGATCAGGCGGTGCCGGAAGTCCCGCGCACCGGGCGGGTCAGGGCCGCCGGGCTGCTGCTCGTCGACGACAACGGCGTGAAGCTGGTCGACAGCGTGTCGTTCGACTGCCAGCTCACCGACCACGTGGCGATCGTCAGCCGGCAGGGGGCCGGCGCGAGCGAGCTGGCGCAGCTCCTCGCGCGCCTGCAGCCGCCCAGCTCCGGCACCATCGAGATGGGCGGCGTGGACATCACGCGCGCGCCCGAGGCGCTCACCGGCCGCGCGCTGGCCTACGTCGGCTCGCCCGCGTATCTCTTCCCGGTCTCGGTGCGCGACAACATCGTCTACGGCCTGAAGAACCGCCCGATCCGCGCGGCGACCTACGACGAGCCGGTGAGCCGCGAGCGCGAGGCTCAGATCCGGGAGGCGGCGCGCACCGGCAACAGCACCTTCGACATCAACGCCGACTGGATCGACTACCCGGCGGCCGGCGTGTCGAACGCCGAGGAGATGGACGCGCGCATCGTCGAGCTGCTTTCGGTGGTCGACCTCGAGGACACCATTTTCGAGCTCGGGCTGCGCAGCGCCGCCGACGCCAGGCGCTACCCGCAGCTCGCCAGCCGGGTGCTCGCGGCGCGCGAGGCGATGCGCGAGCGGCTCGGGTCGCTCGGCATCCAGGACTGGGTCGAGCGCTTCGACGCCGAGCGCTACAACCGCAACGCCACGCTCGCCGAGAACCTGCTCTTCGGCACGCCGGTCGGCAAGACCTTCGACATCGACAACCTCGCCGGCAACGCCTACGTGCGCAAGGTCCTGCACGACACCAAGCTCTACGAGCTGATGCTGCGCACCGGCCACAAGGTCGCCGAGACGATGGTGGAGCTCTTCAGCGGCCTGCCGCCCGGCCACGAGTTCTTCGCCCAGTACAGCTTCATCCGCCAGGAGGACCTGCCGCAGTTCGAGGTCATCCTCAAGCGCGCAGGCGAGCTCGGCCTGCTCGAGCTCGACGAGCTCGAGCAGCACGCCCTCATCACGCTGCCTTTCAAGCTGATCGCCACCCGCCACCGCCTGGGCCTGATCGACGAGAACTTCGAGGCGCGCGTAGTGGAGGCCCGGCGCTACTTCGCCCGGCATCTGCCGCAGGACCTGAAGCGCGCCATCGAGTTCTTCGACGCCGCGCGCTATAACGGCGCGGCCAGCCTGCAGGACAACATCCTGTTCGGCAAGATCGTCACCGGCCAGGCCGAGGCCAGCACGCGCATCACGGCGCTGGTGCGCGAGCTCCTCGGCGAGATGGGGCTGCGCTCGCTGGTCGTGACCATCGGCCTCGATTACCAGGTCGGCGTCGGCGGCGCGCGGCTGCCGGTGGCGGACCGGCAGAAGGTCGGCCTGGTGCGCGCGCTGGTCAAGCGGCCCGCGCTCCTCGTCGTCGACAACGCCGTCGCGCCGCTCGACCCGGGGTCGCAGCAGCGCGTGCTGGAGCACGTGCTCGCCGAGCGCAAGGGGCAGGGCGTGGTATGGGTGCTGCAGCGCGCCGACCTCGCCGAGCGGTTCGGCATCGTCCTCGTCATGGAGCGCGGCAAGCTCGCCGAGAAGGGCGCCTTCGCCGAGCTGAAATCGAACGGCGGCCCCCTGCACAAGATGCTCCACGCAGCATGAAAGGAAAGCCATGAGCCTCGAGCAGGAAGTCGAGCTGATCCGGCAGTTCCCGATCTTCAGCAAGATCCAGCCGGCGATGCAGAAGCTGCTCTGCTTCTCCGCCGAGCGCCTGACCTACGACGCCGGCCAGGTGATCTTCAACGCCGGCGACCCCGGCGACGCCGCCTACGTGGTGATCGACGGCACGGTGGAGATCTCGGTGCCGACGCCGTCGGGCCCGATCATCATCAACAGCATGACGAAGAACGACATCCTCGGCGAGATCGCCATCGTCGGCGAGGTGCCGCGCACCGCCACCGCCAAGGCGGTGACGAAGCTCGAGACGCTGAAGATCTCCAAGGAGCTCTTCATGAAGATCATCCGCGAGAACCCGGACGCGGCGATCGAGCTGATCAAGATCCTCGCCGCGCGCCTCGCCAGCACCACCAACCAGCTCACACGCACGCGCTCCGGCGGCCAGCGCTAATCGGAATTGAAGAGTGTGCGCGGATCCGCCACGGCGTGAACCGTGACGCGCTCGCTGCGGCCGCGCACCCGCACGTGATGGATCGGCGCGTCGCGCGCGTCGAGGCCCGCGTGCGCGAGCGTCTCGGCTGAGACCACCAGCACGCAGCCGTAGGACTTGGTCATGCCCTCGAAGCGCGCCGCGATGTTGATGTTGTCGCCGATGGCGGAGTAGATCGGCGCCTCGGGCGGGCCCATGGTGCCGACGATGGCGACGCCGGCATGCGCGCCGATGCCGATGCGAAGCGGCTCGGCCAGGTCGGCGGCGAGATGGGTCGACAGCAGCTCGATCCTGCGCTGCATCTCGGCGGCGCCGCGCATCGCCTGCCGGCAGGCCTCCGGCAGGTCGCTGTCCAGCCCGTACAGCGCGAGCAGGCCGTCGCCGCGGAACTGCGCGTAGTAGCCGTTGGTCGCGCGCAGCGCCTGGTACATCTCGGCGAAGAACTGGTTCATGATGAACACGACGTCGTAGGGCAGGCGCGACTCGGCGATGCGGGTCGAGTCGCGCAGGTCGACGAACATGGCGACGATCGGCCGCTCCTTCTCGCGCGCCGTGCCCGGGCGGCGCGCCTCCGCGGCGGTGGCCTGCGGCGGGAGGAGCGGGATCACGCTGACGTTGCCCCGCGGGCGGGTCTGGCACGCGAGCCGCACGTTGGGCGACGCGTCGACGCGGGCGAGCGCCTGCGCCTCGTGCCGGCGCGGCGGGGTGAGATCGCTGAGCCCGTCGCTGATCCGCACCCGGCACGTGGTGCAGCGCGCACGGCCGCCGCATACCGACGCGTGCGGCACGCCCGCGTCGCGCAGCGCTTCAAGGATCGTGCGGCCGATCGGCGCGGTGATGACGCGCCCGGACGAGTGCCTCACCTGGTAGGTGCCGCGCAGGCGCGTGCGCAGCCAGCGAGCAAGCAGCGTCGCGGCGAGCAGCGACCAGAAGGCGAGCTCCAGCCCCTGGCGCCAGGCCTGCAGCGTGGCGCGCTGCTCGGGCAGCATGGAGGCCAGGTCCGCGTTGTAGTACTGGATGCCGCCGACGCGCTCGATCGCCGGCATCAGCTCGCTGCCCGCGGCGGCGAAGCCGGCGAGCGCGAGCGCGGGCACCAGCAGCGCCGCGGCGAACGCGACCGGCTCGAACGCGGGGTACCAGCGATGCAGGCGCAGCCAGTAATGCATGCCGAAGCAGAAGTGCCCCCAGACCACCAGCAGCAGCACCGACTGCTTCAGCGCCGACCATGGGTCCGACCACAGGATGCCGACGACGCGGTCGTAGTTCACCTCGTGCTCGAGCAGGTACCAGGCGAAGCGCGAGCCGACGACGTGCGCGATGAGCAGCGGCGGGATGCACAGGCCGAGCGCGAGCTGTGCCGCCTCCCACCAGGGCATGCGCAGGGTGCTGCGCCGGTAGAGCGCGAGCAGCGCCAGGGCGAAGTGCGTGAGGAGCGAGCCGTAGAGGAGCACGGTGCCGGCCGGGCTGCGCCACCACGCCGCCAGCGCGCCGCGCAGCTGCTCCATCGTCTCGATCGACATCACGCCGAGCGCGTGATTGAGGAAATGCCCGACGACGAAGCAGGCGACGACCAGGCCCGTGCCGAGCCTCAGCCGCCGCTCGAGATGCCGCATCTAGCCTTTCAGCTGAAGCGACTTGTACTCCAGGAACTCTTCCAGCCCGTAGACGCCCGCCTCGCGGCCGTGGCCCGACTGCTTGAAGCCGCCGAAGGGCGCGTTCATGTTGAAGGCGCCGCCGTTGACGTCGATCTGCCCGGCGCGGATGCGCCGCGCGACGCGCTGGGCGCGCGATTCGTCCTTCGACCAGACGGCCCCGGCCAGCCCGTAGACCGTGTCGTTGGCGATGCGCACCGCCTCTTCCTCGTCCTTGTAGGGGATGATGGCAAGCACCGGCCCGAAGATTTCCTCCTGGGCGATCGCCATGCTGTTCTTCACTTTCCCGAATACCGTCGGGCGCACGTAGTAGCCGCCGGGCGGCACGCCCTCGGGCGCCTCGGCGCCGCCGGCGACCAGCTCGGCGCCTTCTTCCACGCCTTTCTTGATGTAGCTGCGCACGCGATCCAGCTGGGCCTTGGAGCTGAGCGGCCCGAGCCGGGTGGTCTCCGCGAGCGGGTCGCCGACGGTGAAGCCTTTGGCCGCCTCGGCGGCGAGCTTCGCGGCTTCGTCGTATCTGCTCTGCGGGACCAGCATCCGGGTGAGCGCCGTGCAGGTCTGCCCGGAGTTCAGGTAGCAGCCGTTGACCGTGCCCTTCACGGCGGCCGGCAGGTCGGCGTCGTCGAGGATCACGGAGGCGCTCTTGCCGCCCAGCTCGAGCGCCACCCGCTTGATCGATTGCGAGGCGAGCTCGGAGATGCGCTTGCCGGCGCGCGTCGAGCCGGTGAACGAGATCATGTCGACGTCGGGATGCTTGACCAGCGCCTCCCCCGCGGCGGCGCCGAACCCGGTGACCAGGTTGAACACGCCCTTCGGCAACCCGGCCTGCTCGATCACCTCGGCGAGGATGAAGGCGTTGAAGGGGGCGACCTCGGAAGGCTTCAGCACCACGGTGCAGCCGGCGCCGAGCGCCGGGGCGACCTTGAGCGTGATCTGGTGCAGCGGGTAGTTCCACGGCGTGATCGCCGCCACCACGCCCACCGGCTCGCGCACGACGAGCGAGTTGCCGACCCGGCTCTCCCACTGGAACTCGCGCACCAGCTTCGAATAGTTGGCGAAATTGGCGATCGGCAGGCCGGCCTGGATGCGCGAGGACATCTTGAGCGGCATGCCGACTTCCTGCGCGATGGTCCTCGCCAGCTCGTCGGCGCGCGCCTTGAGTCCGGCGGCGATCTTCTCCAGATACTCGGCGCGCTTCTCGGCCGGCGTGGCGCTCCACGGCTCGAACGCGGCGCGCGCCGCGCGTACCGCCGCGTCGGCGTCCTTCTCGCCGCCCGCTGGGACGCGGCCCATCACCTCGCCGGTGCCGGCGTTGTGCACGTCGATGGTCTCTCTTCCGGCAGGCGCGACCCATTGGCCGCCGATGAACAGCTTGTCGCGAATCAGCATGGGATCCCTCGTTGCGGGTCTGGCGTGAAGTGGGGCACTTTACCGAGCGCCTGCGGGTGACACAATGTCCGCTCTCTCGGTCTCCAAGCGGACGTTATACTCCGCGCATTCGGACGGGAGGATAAACGAGGTGGCGCGCAAAGCGAAGGCGGTCGTTTGCAGGGAGCACAACAAGCCCGTCCAGGTGGAAGACGTCACCGTCGATCCCCCCAAGCGCGGCGAAGTGCTGGTCAAGCTCGGCGCATGCGGCGTCTGCCACTCGGATCTTTCGGCCATCACCGGCACGATCGCGCTGCCGCTGCCGCTGGTCCTCGGCCATGAGGGCGCCGGCGTAGTCGAGGAGATCGGGGAGGGCGTCAGCGACTTCGCCAAGGGCGACCACGTCGTCTTCTCCTTCATCTACATGTGCGGCAAGTGCCGCTTCTGCGTCTCGGGCCGCCCGGTGCTGTGCCTCGAGCAGGGCAAGGCGCTCACCACGCCGCTCGAGGGCACGCCGCGCGTGCGCGACGCGAAAGGCCAGCCGCTCAACATATTCTCCGGCTGCGGCTCGATGGCCGAGTACGCCACCGTCTCGGCCGAGAACCTGATCAGGATCGATCCGAAGATCCCGCTCGATTGCGCCGCGCTCGTCGGCTGCGGCGTGACCACCGGCGTCGGCGCGGTGTTCAACACCGCAAGAGTCGAGCCGGGCTCGAGCGTCGCGGTGTTCGGCTGCGGCGGCGTCGGCCTGTCGGTGATCCAGGGCGCGCGCATCGCCGGCGCGGACCGGATCATCGCCATCGACACGCTCGAGTCCAAGCTCGAGATGGCGAAGCGATTCGGCGCGACGGACGTGCTGCTGGGGAAGGAAGATCCGACCAAGGCGCTGAAGAAGATGACCGGCGGCGGGCCCGACTATGCCTTCGAATGCGTCGGCTCCGGGCCGCTCGCCGAGAGCGCCTACCGCGCGATCCGCCGCGGCGGCACCGCGGTGGTGGTGGGCGTGGCGAAGCCGAGCGATTCGACTTCGGTGCGCAGCATGACGCTGGTGTTCGAGGAGAAGACGCTGACCGGCAGCTATTTCGGCTCGTGCGTGCCGCGCGTCGACTTCCCGCGCATGCTCGCCCTCTACCTCAAGGGCGAGCTGAAGCTCGAGGAGCTCATCACCCGGCGCTACGGCATCGCCGAGGCGGCGCAGGCCTTCGCCGACCTCGAGTCGGGGCGCAACGCTCGAGGGGTGATTGTCTTCTAAGATCCTGGTCGTCGACGACCAGCGCTCCAACGTCGAGATGATGGCCGGCGTGCTGCGCGCGCGCGG
>DASSPL010000127.1:0-9126 GCA_035699685.1 Burkholderiales bacterium
CGAATGCGACGGCAGCATGAACTGCGTGACGCGCCAGTACGACTCGTCGCCGTCCGCGCGCCGCGCGCCACCCACGACGAAGCCGACGTCGTGCTCGATGAAGGTGAACTGCGGCATCGGGTCGTTCCGCAGCCAGCGCAGGCGCTTCTCGTCCGCCGCGGTCGCCGGATTGACGTAGGCGCCGACCGAGGGCGCCGGCATGTGCAGGAAGGAGAAGTGCGCCGTGTCGAGCGCGCCTTCCATCGAGTGCGCCCAGTTGCACTGCTGCAGGCGCTTGGACACGAACCTATGGCTCCCGGGAAGCAGCCCGTGCTCGAGCTCCGGCACGGGGGGGATTTTCTCCGCGGGCCCCAGATAGGCCCACACCATCTCGCCGAACTCGCGTGTCGGATAGGCCTTGATCGAGATCTTGCCGTGGTACGAGGCGCCGGGCGGCACGTTCGGCATGTCGATGCACTTGCCGTGCACGTCGTACTTCCAGCCGTGGTAGATGCAGCGCAGGCCGCCGTCCTCGTTGCGGCCGAAGAAGAGATTTGCCCCGCGGTGCGCGCAGTCGGGCTCGATCACGCCCACGCGCCCCTGCGTGTCGCGGAACGCGACCAGGCATTCGCCGAGCATCTGCACGCGGATCGGCGGGCAGTCCGGCGCCGGCAGCTCGCGCGACAGCGCCACCGGCAGCCAGTAGCGGCGGAAATACTCGCCCATCGGCGTGCCGGGGCCGGTGCGCACCAGCAGTTCGTTGTCGGCTGCGCTCAGCATCGAAAAATGGTGACTGTCACCAATTAATAGGGACTGTCCCTATTTTCGCCGCTCGCGCGCCGCGGCGATGATGCGAGCGTTGTCGGATCGCAGGTCCGAGTCGGTGCCGGCGAAGGAATTGGAGCGCAGCGCGGTCTGCTCGGCCTGGGCCCACTCGCCCTGCTGCAGGCGCACGCGCGCGAGCTCGGACCACAGGCGCGGATTGCGCGGCTCGATGCGCAGCGCCCGCTCGAGCGTCGCGGCGGCATTGGCGAGCCGGCCGGCGGCGGCGTCGGCGCGCGCGCTGTCCATGAGGCTCGCGACCGCGCTCGTCTCGCGCGTCGCCGGACGCACCGGCGGATCGGCGGGTACCGGAGGTCTTTCGACGGGGGCCGGAGTCGGGGCGGCGCAGCCGGCCAGCAGCAGAAGCAGGGCGAGAAAC
Organism: Burkholderiales bacterium; assembly: GCA_035699685.1. Lineage (GTDB taxonomy): Bacteria > Pseudomonadota > Gammaproteobacteria > Burkholderiales > SG8-39 > SCGC-AG-212-J23. Next base: position 1,181 of record DASSPL010000127.1, read on the forward strand.
CTCATCGCCCGAATATACGTTCGAACCAGCTCTTTGCCTTCTTCACCGTGTTGTCCACCGCGTCGACCGTGGTGCCCATCAGGGTGGAGCAGGGCGAGCGCTCGGCGGGAGCGGAGCCCTGCACGAACGGAAGCTCGATCGCGCCGGCGCAGCCGCTGTCGCCGCGCAGGTTGGTCTGCGGGTCGATCCACACCTGCTCGATGCCGTCGGGCTTGTTGAGCGCGAGCGGCTCGGGCGCGAGCGCGGCCATCAGGTCCCCCCAGATCGGCAGCGCGGCCGTCGAGCCGGACATGCGCGCGGCGCGGTTGTCGTCGTAGCCGACCCACACCACGGCGAGGCGGTCGCCGGTGAAGCCGGCGAACCAGGCGTCGCGCTGGTCGTCGGTGGTGCCGGTCTTGCCGGCGGCGGCGACCTCCGGCGGCAGGAACTGGCGCAGCGCCTGGCCGGTGCCTTCGCGCACGACGCCCTGCATCGCGGCGTTGATCAGGTACACCGGCTCGGCGGCGAAGGCCTGCTCCACGTTCAGCCCGTAGCGCTGCAGCGGATGGCCGTCCTGCGTGGTCACCTCGCGTATGGCCCGCAGCGGGGAGCGGAAGCCGCCGCTCGCCATCGTCTGGTACATCTGCGCCACCTCGAACGGGCTCATCTCGACCGCGCCGAGGAGGGTGGACGCGTAGGGCTTCATGTCGCGGTCGACGCCCATCCTGCGCACGTTGGCCAGCACTTTCTCGACACCAATGTCCGTGCCCAGGCGCGCCGTCGCCGCGTTGTACGACTGCGCGAGCGCGGTGCGCAGCGGCACCAGGCCGTGGAACTTCTTGTCGTAGTTCTGCGGCGTCCAGTCCGGCGCGCCGCGGCTCTTCCAGGTGAACGGCCCGTCGTCGATGGGCGTGATCAGCGTGTACTTGCCCGGTTCGGCCAGCGCAGTCAGGTAGACCACGGGCTTCAGCAGCGATCCCACCGGCCGCGCCGCGTCCAGCGCGCGGTTGTAGCCGCGATAGCGCGCGTTGCGGCTGCCGACCACCGCCTGCACCTCGCCGCTCTGCGGATCCGTGACCACGATCGCCCCTTCGAGGCCCGGCTGGCCGAAGCGCTTCTCCTTGTCGAACTGGGCGAGGCGCCGCGCGAGCGCCCGCTCGCCCGCTCCCTGCACGCGCGGATCGAGCGTGGTGAAGATGCGCAGGCCTTCCGAGCGCAGGTCCTTCTCGTCGTAGTCGCGCCGCAGCTGCCGGTGCACGAGCTGCACGAACGCCGGGAAAGGCGAGGTGCCCATCGTCGGCGTCTGCACGACGCCGAGCGGGCTCTTCCGCGCGCCGGCGTACTGCGCCGGGGTGATGAAGCCCTGGTCCAGCGTCTGCTGCAGCACGAGGTTGCGCCGCTCGAACGCCCGCTTGGCGTTGCGCCTGGGGTCGTAGAGGCCCGGGCCGCGCACCAGCGCCACGAGGAGCGCCGAGTCGGCCACCGTCAGGTCCTTCACGTCCTTCGAGAAATAGAACTGCGAGGCGAGCCCCACGCCGTGGATGGCGCGGTCGCGGTCCTGCCCGAGGTAGATCTCGTTGAGGTAGGTCTCGAGGATCTCCTCCTTGCCGTAGTGCACCTCGAGCAGCACCGCCATGATCAGCTCGTTGAACTTGCGCGTCAGCGTGCGCTCGGGCGTCAGGTAGAAGTTCTTGACCAGCTGCTGCGTGATCGTGCTGCCGCCCTGCGTGCGCCCGGCGCGCACCAGGCTCCACGCGGCGCGCGCCATGCCGCGCAGGTCGAAGCCGTGGTGCGAGAAGAAGCTGCGGTCCTCGACCGCGATCAGCGCCTGGATCAGGTGCTTCGGCACGTCGGGCAGCCGCACCAGCACGCGGTCCTCGTTGCCCGCCGGATAGATGCCGCCGATGGCGAGCGGCTCGAGCCGGGCGATGGACAGCTCCTGGCCCTGCTCGCCGCGCAGGCTCGCGACCTTGCCGCCGTCGAAGCCGACCCTGATGCGCCGCGCGGGCTGCGCGCCGTCCCAGAACACGAACGCTCGCGCGGCGATCTCCAGCTCGTTGCCGCTCTTCGCGAACCAACCGGTCTGATCCTCAGTTCTATTTGCCCTATAACCCAGTTCCCGCAGCTCATCCTCTACGTCGCCCGGCGCGATGCGCAGCCCCGCGTGCAGCTCGAGCGGGCGGGCGTAGATGCGCGCCGGCAGGGCGAAGCGGCGGCCCTCGAACTCGTCGCGCACCCGCACGTCGAGGTGGGCCGAGTACGCCACGAGCGCCACGAAGCTTGCGAGCAGCGCGTAGGTGAAATAGCGGAAGAAGCGTGAGCGACGCGCCACCAGTCGATTATAGTTGGCGCAGATGATCGAAGCTCCGGCGCGGCCGTTCCCCGGACCCGGCCGCATAAGGAAGGACTTCGCCGGACTCTACGCCGGCAACGCGATCGTCGCGTTCCTCTTCGCCTGCTCCGGCCCGGTGGCGATCATCCTGGCCGTCGGCTCGCGCGGGGGGTTGTCCGAGTCCGACATCGCCTCCTGGATCTTCGGTGCATTTTTCCTCAATACGCTGATCTCGCTCGTCCTCACGCTCGCCTACCGGCAGCCGCTCATCTTCCTGTGGAGCATTCCCGGCGCGGTGCTGGTCGGCCCGGCGCTCGCGCACCTGAGCTTCGCCGAAGTGATCGGCGCGTTCATGGCGACCGGCGTGCTCATGCTGGCGCTCGGCGTGTCGGGCTGGTGGCGCCGCGCGATGGCGATCGTGCCGATGCCGATCGTCATGGCGATGGTGGCGGGGGTGTTCCTGCGCTTCGGCGTCGACCTGGTGCTGGCGTTCCGCGACGCGCCGTGGATCGCGGCGCCGATGACGGCGGCGTTCATCGCCTTCACGCTGTGGAACCGGTTCGTGCCGCCGCTCATCGCGGCGCTGGTGGCCGGCGCGCTCGCGATGGCGATTTTCGATCTGTTCAAGACACCCGCCGGGCCGCTGCTGGCGATCGCGTCGCCCAATCTCTACGTGCCGGCGTTCTCCTGGCGGGCGATGGTCGAGCTCGTCATCCCCCTCGCCATCACGGTGCTCGTCGTCCAGAACGGGCAGGGCACCGCGGTGCTGACCGCGAACGGGCACCAGCCGCCGATCAACGCCATCACCGCCGCGTGCGGCGCCGGGTCGATCCTGACCGGGCTGTTCGGCGCGGTGTCGACCTGCCTGACCGGCCCGGTGAACGCCATCCTCTCGGGCTCCGGGGACCGCGAGCGGCACTACGTCGCCGCGCTGGTGTTCTGCCTGCTGGCCGCCGCGTTCGGCCTGCTCGCGCCATTCTTCACGCGGCTCCTTTTCGCCACGCCGCCCGCCTTCATCGCCGCGCTCGCCGGCCTCGCCATGCTGCGCGTGCTGCAGACCGCGTTCGCCGCGTCCTTCGGCGGCGGCTTCACGCTCGGCGCGCTGGTCTGCTTCCTCGTCACCGTCGCCGACGTGCCGGTGTTCAACATCGGCGCGCCGTTCTGGGGGCTGGTGTTCGGCCTCGCCACCTCGAAGCTGCTGGAGCGAAAGTGAAGTTCCGCTACTACTGGGAAGACTTCCCCGCCGGCTGGACCTGCGAGTACGGCTCGCGCACGCTGTCCGAGGCGGAGATCATCGCCTTCGCGCGCGACTGGGACCCGCAGCGCTTCCACACCGATCCCCAAGCGGCCAGGGACACGCCGTACGGAGGCATCATCGCCTCCGGCTGGCACACAGGGTCGGTGCTGATGCGCATGATGTGCGATGCGTACCTGAGCGAGGCGTCCTGCATCGGCTCGCCGGGCATCGACGAGTGGCGCTTCGCGCTGCCGGTGCGCCCGGGCGACACGCTGCGCTATCGCGCCACCGTGCTGGAGGCGCGGCCTTCGGCGAGCAAGCCCGACCGCGGCATCGTCCGCTGGCGCTGGGAGCTCTTCAACCAGCGCGGCGAGGTGGCGGTGTCCATGACCGGCACGCAGTTCTTCCTTAGAAGACCGTAGCTTGCACGTCCTGCGCATCCCGGACTTCGGCCTGTTCCTCGCCGGCCGCTCGCTGTCGGTGCTCGCGTCGCAGATGCAGTGGGTGGGGATCGGCTGGTACCTCTACGACCTCACCGGCGACCCGATGACGCTCGCCTGGGCGGGGGTCGCGGCGTTCCTGCCGATCGCGCTCTTCACGCTGCCCGCGGGCGACCTGTCGGACCGCATCGACCGGCGCCTGCTGCTCGGCGTCGCGCACCTGATCCAGGCGATGGGGGCGGCGCTGATCCTCGGCCTGGTTTTCAACTCGGTCACCACGACCTGGCCGTTTTACGCCGCCCTGTTCCTGTCGGGCACGACGCGTGCGCTCGCCGGGCCGGCCTCCAAGTCCCTGCTGCCGCTCCTGGTGCCGCGCGAGCAGTTCGCGCAGGCCATTGCGTGGGGCACCTCCGCCCAGCAGATCGCGATCATCACCGGCCCGGCGCTCGGCGGCCTGATCTACCTGCTCGGCGCGCCGGCGACCTTCGCCGCCTGCGTGGCGCTCGCGCTCTCCGCCACGGCGGCGATGGTCGCCATCCGCACCCGCGTTGTGGGCTTACCTGATAGCTCCACCACCGGCTGGCAGCGCGCCATCGCCGGGCTGCGCTACCTTCGCTCGCAGCCCATCGTCTTCGGCGCCATCACGCTCGACCTCTTCGCCGTGCTGGTCGGCGGCGTCAACGCGCTCCTGCCGGTGTTCGCGCGCGACATCCTGGTGGTCGGGCCGGCGGGCCTCGGCCTCCTGCGCAGCACCTTCGCGGTGGGCGCCATCACCGCCAGCCTGCTGCTCGCCCAGATGCCGGAGCGGCGCCAGCCGCACGCCGGCCGCGCGATCTTCGGCGGCGTGGCGGCGTTCGGCGCCGGCGCAATCGTCTTTGCTTTATCAAACCATCTTCCACTCTCGATGGCGGCGTTGTTCGTCATGGGCGCGGGCGACGCGCTTAGCGTGTTCGTGCGCTCGACGATCGTGCAGCTCGCCACGCCGCCGGAGATGCGCGGCCGGGTGAGCGCGATCCACGTGCTGTTCGTCGGCGCCACCAACGAGCTCGGCGAGTTCCGCGCAGGTCTCCTCGCCTCGCTGATCGGCGCCGCGCCCGCCGCGCTCGCCGGCGGCATCGGCACGCTCCTCGTCGTCGCGCTGTGGACGCGGCTCTTCCCGCCGCTCGCGCAGGTGGACCGCCTGGGCGACGTGCAGCCAAAATCCGTACCCGGTACGTAACTCTTCGAAGGACCTTCTTGCGTTCCCGCGTCCTCATCCTCCTTGCCCTGCTGGCCGCCGCGCCGGCTTTCGCCGCCGACGAGGGCGCCGGCCGCGCCTACATCATGAAGGGGGCGCTCGCCGGCGGGCCGGCGGCCTTCGACGACATCGTCACGACCATTGCCTTCGGCCGCAAGCTCGGCGAGCACTGGTACGTCGACTTCCTCTACAAGAACGAGGGGCATGCGCAGGAGGGGCACCGCGACGGCTTCGGCGCGCAGCTCTTCTACCAGCGCAAGGTGCAGGGCAGGCTCTTCGCCGAGCTCGGCGGCGGCCTGCTGTGGACGTTCAACACCCGCCAGGACAACGGCATCGAGGTGAACGAGAAGAAGCACGGCTGGCTCGCCTCGGCGGCGCTGCTCTACCGCTTCCACGACTCCTTCCACCTGCGGGCGCAATACGACTACGTGCACGTCAAGGACAGCTTCCGCACGCACACGGTGCTCGTGGGCGTGCAGGCGGACTTCGGGCCGCGCACGCCGCGCGATCCGGATGCGCCCATGGAGATCACCCTGCTCAGCGGCGTCAGCATGATGAACACCAGCGCCGCCCGCGCCAGCCCCGCGGTGCAGCTCGAGGCGCGCCGCTTCATCGGCAACGACTTCGCCTGCTCGATCAGCCTGATCGGCGAGGCCCACAACCGCATCTCCAGCCGCCAGAGCCTCGCCGGGCAATGCTGGTACGTGAAGCAGATCTCGCCCACCTGGCGCATGAGCGCCGGCGTCGGGCCGATCGTCACGCACGCCGCGTACGTCGAGCACGACACCCGCGTCGGCGCCCTCGTCAGCCTGGAGGCGTCGAAGCGCATCAACGAGGAATGGGAGGGCGGCGCGCGCTTCAGCCGCCTCGCGGTACCCACCTTGCCGGCGCGCGACGCCGACCTTTTCCTGCTCTTCGCCCGGGTGCTTTTCTAGCCCACGCCGAGGTAGGTGCGCATGACCTGCGCATCGCCGCGCAGGCGCGCGGGGGTGCCTTCGAAGACCACGGTGCCGTGGTCGATGACGTAGACGCGGTCGGCGAGCTGCAGCGCGAGCTCGGCGTTCTGCTCGACGAGCAGCATGCTGACCCGCTCCTTCTTCAGCTCGCGGATGGTCTCCATCACGGTGCCGACGACGATCGGCGCGAGGCCCTGGGAGGGCTCGTCCAGCAGCAGCAGGTCCGGTCCGGTGAGCAGCGCCCGCGCGATCGCCAGCATCTGCTGCTCGCCGCCCGAGAGCTGGTGGCCCTTGTTGCCGAGCCGCTCCCTGAGGCGGGGGAAGCGCTCCAGCACGGTTTGCATCTGCCAGCGCGAAGATTTCCTTTCGGCGATCGACAGGTTTTCGCCGCAGCTGAGATACGAGAAGATGCCGCGCGTCTCGGGCACGAGCGCGATGCCGAGCTGCGACACGCGGTGCGGCTCGAGGCCGGCGATGTCCCTGCCCTTGTAGCGGATCGCGCCGCGCCGCGGCGGCGTGAGGCCGGTGATCGAGCGCATGGTGGTGGTCTTGCCGGCGCCGTTGCGGCCGAGGAGGGCGACCACCTCGCCCTCGCCGACGCCGAGCGACAGGCCGTGCAGGATATGGCCGAGCCCGTAGAACGTATCGATGTTCTCGACCTGCAGGATCACGCAGGGACCCCGCCGAGATAAGCGCGCCGCACCTCCGGATGCCGCTGGATCTCCTCCGGCGTGCCCTCGGCGATCAGGCTGCCGAAGTGCATCACCGAGACGCGGTCCGACACGCCCATGACGATGTCGATCTTGTGCTCGATCAGCACGATCGTGTAGCGCCCCTTGAGCGAGCGCACGAGCTGCACCATCCTGCGGGTCTCTTCCGGCGACAGTCCGGCCGCCGGCTCGTCCAGCAGCAGCACGCGCGGCGCCGCGGCGAGCGCGATGGCGAGCTCGAGCTGGCGCTGCTCGCCATGCGAGATCTCCCGCGCCGCATGGTCCTGTTTCTCGAGGAGGCCCACGTCGCCCAGGGCTTGCCGCGCGCGCTCGGTCACTTCGGGATAGCGCTCGGTCCGGCGCCACAGCAGTCCGCCCCACGACTTGCTGCAGGCAAACGCCGCCACCCACACGTTGTCCAGCAGCGAAAAGGCGGGGAACACGTTGGTGCGCTGGAAGGAGCGGGCGAGGCCGAGGTGTGCAACGCGGTTGGCCGGCGTGCCGGTGATGTCCTTCCCATCGAACAGGATCCGCCCGGAGGTTGGCGCGAACGTGCCGGTGAGGAGGTTGAAGAGCGTCGTCTTGCCGGCGCCGTTCGGCCCGATCACCGAATGCAGCGTGCCCGCCTCGATGGCGAGCGTCACCCCGCTGACGGCGGTGAGGGCGCCGAAGCTCTTGGTCAGGTTTTCGGTCTGGAGAAGCGCCATGCGATCAGCCTGGACCAGGCTTCCACGACCCCGCCGCGGAAGAAGAGAACCACGATGATGAACGCCACGCCGAGGAGCAGCGGCCAGCGCGCCCACACCACGCTCATCGACTCCGACAGCCAGATGAAGACGAACGAGCCGATGATCGGGCCGTACAGCGAGCCCGAGCCGCCGATCAGCGTGGCGAACACCACGTTGCCGGAGAACACGAAGCTGATCGCCTCGAGCGGCACGATGCCGAACAGCATCGCGTACAGCACGCCGGCCGCGCCCGAGAACGCGCCGCCGATGACGAACGCCAGCAGCTTGAAGCGCGGCACGTTGTAGCCGACCGCCTCGGCGCGCACC
>DASSPL010000128.1:0-5264 GCA_035699685.1 Burkholderiales bacterium
GTCGCTGTGCTGCGGGGAAGAGGGCAGCTCCTGCGTGCCGGTGGCCGAGCTGTAGCCGTTCTTCATGATCACCAGGATGCCGTCGTCCTTGTTGAACACGCTGTTGGCGATGCCGGTGGTGAGGCCGTTGTGCCAGAAGCCGCCGTCGCCCATCATCGTCACCGTGCGCTTCGCGAACATCGGATTCACGGCCGAGTTGGAGGCGAGCCCCAGGCCGTAGCCGAGCACCGTGTTGCCGATGTTGAAGGGCGGCAGCGTGGAGAACAGGTGGCAGCCGATGTCGGCCGACAGGTGGAACTTGCCGCTTTCCTTCTCCAGGATCTTCATCGCCGAGAACACCGGGCGCTCGGGGCAGCCGACGCAGAAGCCCGGGGGCCGCATGGGGAGGCCGCCGAGCAGCTGGGCCGCCTTCTCCTTCAGCTGCCGGATGGGCGCGAGGGCCGATTCGCGCCGCAGGAATTTCGCGATGCCCGTGAGCACCACCTCGCCCGTGTACTCGCCGGCGAGCGGCAGCACGTCCTTGCCTCTGATCTTCACCGCATTTACGTCCGCCCTGCGCAGGGCGGCGAGGACGGCGTCCTCGATGTAGGCCGGCTGGCCCTCCTCGACGATCAGCACCTCGCGCTTGCCGGCGCAGAACTCGATCACCTCTTCCGGCACCATCGGGTAGGTGACGTTCATGCAGTAGATCGGCACCTTGCTCTTGCCGAACGCATCGGCCAGGCCGAGCGTCTGCAGCGCGCGGATCACCGCGTTGTAGAGCCCGCCCAGGCAGAGGATGCCGATGTCGCCCATTTCTCCCGCGAAGGTTTCGTTCAGGCCGTTCTCGCGGATGAACTTGACCGCGGCGGGCCAGCGCACGTCGACCTTGAGCTTCTCCTGCAGGTAGGTCGCCGGCGGCAGGCAGATGCGGTTGTAGTCGAAGTCCGGGTTCTCGATCAGCGAGCGCTTGGAAAGCTTCGGCTTCTGGTTGGCCTTGGTCCTGAAGGCGCCCTGCACGTGGCAGGCGCGGATGCGCAGCTCGAGCATCACCGGCGTGCTGGAGATCTCCGACAGCTCGAAGCCCTTCTCCACCATCTCGACGATCTTCGGCAGGTTGGGCCGCGGGTCGATCAGCCACATCTGCGACTTCATGGCGAAGGCGTGCGTGCGCTCCTGGATGATGGAAGCGCCTTCGCCATAGTCCTCGCCCAGCACGAGCAGCGTGCCGCCCTTGACGCCGGCAGAGGCGAGATTGGAGAGCGCGTCCGAGGCGACGTTGGTGCCGACGGTCGACTTGAAGGCCACCGCGCCGCGCATCGGGTAGTTGATCGACGCGCCCAGCATCGCCGCGGCCCCGGCCTCGTTGGCGTTGGTCTCCACGTGCACGCCGAGCTCGTCCAGGATGTCGCGCGCGTCGTTCAGCACGTCCATCACGTGCGAAACGGGCGCGCCCTGGTAGCCGCCGACGTAGGAGACGCCCGACTGCAGCAGCGCCTTCGTCACCGCGAGGATCGCCTCGCCGTGGAAGGTGTCGCCGTCGCCGAGCTTGAGCTTCTGTACTTCCTGTTTGAAGGATCGTTCCATGGCTATTTAAGCAGCGCCTTCGGCAGCCAGGTGGCAAGCCCCGGCACGGCCATCACGGCAATCAGGGCGATGAGGCCCATGACCACGTAGGGCGTGACCGCGCTCCAGATCTGCCGCATCGCGATCTCCTTCGGCGCCACGCTTTTCATGGTGAAGAGAAGCATGCCGAAGGGCGGCGTGAGCAGCCCGAGCTGCATGCAGATGAGGAACAGCACGCCGAACCACACCGGGTCGAAGCCGTAGAGCGCGACGAGCGGCATGAAGAACGGCAGGCAGATGAGCATCATGCTCACCTGGTCGATGAAGCAGCCCAGCACCAGCAGCACGAGCAGCATGGACACGAGCACGGTCCATGGCGCGAAGCCCGAGCTCTTGATCGCCTCGACCATGCCGTTGGTCGCGCCCGAGAAGGTGAGGATCTGGGCAAAGGTCGTGGCGCCGATGATGATGAACAGGATGATTCCCGAGATCGCCGCCGTGCCGAGCAGCGCCTTCATGAGGTTGGACCAGGTCAGCGCCCGGTAGATCCACGACACCACCACCGTCGCCACGGCGCCGATCGCCGCCGCCTCGGTCGGCGTCGCCCAGCCGGCCGTCATGGCGAGGACCACCACGACGAAGATCAGCACCAGCGGCATGACGTAGATGATCAGCGGCCGCCAGCGGTCCCACATCGCCATGTCCTCGTGCTCGAACGCCGGCGCGAGGTGCGGATGCATCATCGCGCGCAGGACGATCCAGGCGATGAACATCACCGAAAGCAGGAATCCGGGCACGATGCCCGCGATGAGGAGCTGCGACACGGAGATGCCGGCCAGGCTCCCCAGCAGCACGGTCAGCGCCGACGGCGGGATCAGCATGTCGACGCCGCCGATCGCCATGATCGGCCCCATCGCCATGTTCGGGTGATAGCCGCGCTTCAGCATCTGCGGCAGGAGCAGGCTGCCGAGCAGAGCGGTGGTCGCGATGGTCGAGCCGGAGATGGCCGAGAACACCGTGCCCGCCACCACCGCCACCACCGACAGCCGCCCGGGCACGCGCCAGATCAGCCGGTCGATGGCGTCGATCGCCTTCATCGCCACGCCGGTGTGGAACAGCACCTCGCCCATCATGATGAAGAACGGGATCGGCGTGAGCGAGAAGCTGGTGATCGAGACGACGCCGTTGCGGATGAGCTGGATGAGGCCGGCTTCCTTGCCGAGGTAGAACCACGCGCCGACGATGTTGATGCCGAAGAAGGCGAATGCCGCCGCCAGGCCGGTGAGGAAGAGGGCGGTCAGGACACCAAAAAGAACGAGCGCGGAAAGCCACCATGTCATGCGCGCAGTCGCCGCGCGAACTCGATCGCGAGCAGCGTGAACGAGACCGGCAGCAGCGCGTACTGCCACCACTCCGGAATCGAGAGCGTCTTCACCACCATGGAGCCGAGGCGTGCCGAGTCGAAGATCAGCTTCAGGCTGTACCAGATGAACACAGCGCAGATCGTCATGCCCACCACGTCGGCGCATCGCTCCAGCACCAGGGCGCCGCGCTTCGGCAGGGCGACCAGCAGCGCGTCGAGCCGCACGTGCTCGTTGCGGTGGAGCAGGTATGGCGCCACCAGCAGCGTGGCCACCGGCAGGCTGTACTCCGTCAGCTCGACCACCCAGCCGGTGTTGCCCCAGCCCAGGTTGCGCGCCACGACGTCGAAGGTGACGGCGAGCGCCATCAGCCCGACGATCACCGCGGCGACGTAGGCGCAGCCTTGCAGCAGGGCGACGTAGTACTTCACTGCTGGCGGCTGAAGAGCTTCCTCATCTGCGGGCCGTAGGTCGGGCTCGCCTTGATGGCCCCGGCCCAGGCGACGTCATAGGCCTTGTCGTAGTACTGCTTGGCGGTCGCCGGGTCGAAGGCGATGACCTGGATGCCCGCTTCCTTCTGCCTGCGGGTGTCTTCGTCGTTGACCTTCTTCCACGAGTCGTTGGCCGCCTCGAGCGCGATGACGTGCTTCATCAGCAGGTCGCGCTGTCTTGCGTTGAGCGCCTTCCACTTGTCGAGGTTCATGATCAGCGACACCTCGGCGTTGTAGAAGCCGGGGTCGACGCGGAACTTGGTCTTCTCGTGCCAGTTGAGGTCGAAGATGCCGTTGATCGGCCAGCCGTAGCCGTCGACCACGCCGCGCTCCAGCGCGGTGTACACCTCGCCGGGCGCCGTCTGCACGACGGTCGCGCCGAGGGCCTGGAAGAAGTCGCGGTACACCGGCGTGATGCGCAGCTTCAGCCCGGTGAGATCCGGCTTGTCGATCTTCTTCGTGAGATAGAGGTGGAACGGCGTGAAGTCGATGATCCGGCCGAGGTACTGCATGTTGGCCTTCTCGTTCCAGATCCTGTTGATCAGCTCGGTGCCGCCGTTCTTGCGCAGCTCGGTCGCCGGCACCTGCGTCAGCTTGAGCGCGTCGGCCTCGGCCATGATGTTGGTGTAGAACGCGCCGGTGGTGAGCGCGATGTCCACCACGCCGGTGCGCACCGCGTTGCCCACCTCGAACGGCGGCATGGCCTTCGGCCCGCCGATGAAGTTGAGCTGCAGCGTGCCTTTGCCTTCGGCGTTCAGCTTCTTGGCGAAGGCATCGTAGTTCTTGACGTACTGCGTGTTCTCGGCGAACGCGCTCACCACGCGCAGCGTCGTCTCCTGCGCCTGCGCCGCGCCCGCCGCGAATGCGGCGGCCACCCACAACAGGGTTCTTTTCATCCTTCCTCCTCCGTGAAACGCCGAGGGTAGGCGCCGCGGCCATTATTTGTCAAATCAATGTACTACATGATATGAATCACGGATATGAATGTGCAGGACCTCGACCTCAACCTGCTGCGGGTGTTCGACGCGGTGCTGCGGGAAAAGGGGGTGACGGCGGCCGCCGCGCGGCTCGACCTGACCCAGCCGGCGGTGTCGAATGCCCTTGCCCGCCTGCGCGCGGTGTTCGGCGACGCGCTCTTCGTGCGCACCCCCACGGGCATGGAGCCGACGCCCTTCGCGCGGGGGGTGGCGGAGCCGGTGCGCCAGGCCCTCGCGCTGCTCGATTCGGCGCTCGCCCACGGCCCGGGCTTCGAGCCGGCGAGCGCCACGCGCACCTTCCGCTTCTACATGTCCGATCTCGGCCAGGTCGAATTCCTCCCGCCCCTCGTGGAGCGCGTGCAGCGCCTCGCGCCCGGGGTGCGCCTCGAGGCGGCCAGCTTCGACCTGGAGCACATCGCCGACGGCCTGGGGAGCGGCTCGCTCGACCTGGCGATCGGCTTCCTGCCGGCGCTCGGCCCGCCGGTGCAGCGCAAGTTCCTGTTCCGCGATCCCTACGTGTGCCTGATGCGCGCCGACCATCCGGCCGGCGAGCACCTCACGCGCAGGAAATTCCTCGACGCATCGCACGTGCTGGTCACCTACCGCGGCGGCGGCCACCGCGTGATCGAGGAGGCGCTCGAGCGCACCGGCGTGGCCCGGCGCATCGCGCTGCGCGTGCCGCACTTCACCGTGGTGCCGATGGTGCTCGAGCGCACCGACCTGATCCTCACCCTGCCGGCGCGGGTCGGGCGGGTCTACGAGCGCCGCGGACGGCTCAAGCAGCTGCCCGTGCCGATCGCCATGCCGCCGGCGGAGGTGGCGGTGCACTGGCACGAGCGCTTCGACGCCGACCCCGGCAACCGCTGGCTGCGCGAGCAGGTGATCGAGCT
>DASSPL010000129.1:0-8973 GCA_035699685.1 Burkholderiales bacterium
CTACTCGACCTTGCCGATCTTCTGGATCGCCTGTCGCAGGCGCGCGGTGTCCCTGGCGAGGAACTGGGCGAATTCGGGCGCGTCCAGGTAGGCCGGCGGCGAGCGCAGCTTCTCCATCGCGGTGGTGAACTCGGTCGACGCCACGCTCTTGCGCACGGCCTCGCGCAGCGCGCGCATGATCGGCTCGGGCGTGCCGGCCGGCGCGAACATGCCGGACCACACGTAGTACTCGATGTCGTAGCCCTGCTCCTTCAGCGTCGGCACGTCGGGGAAGCCGGGATGGCGCTTCTCGCCGTACGTCGCCAGCGGCCGCAGCTTGTTCGCCGATACCTGCGCCACCGCCATGGCCGGCGGCGAGGCCCACATGGCGGCGCTGCCGCCGAGGACCAGCGCCATGGTCGGGCCGCCCCCCACGGCGGGCAGGCCGCGCATCTTGATGCCCGCGGCATGCAGCAGCATCTCCATGGGCAGGTGCGACGGACCGTACAGCCCCGAATGCGAATAGACGATGTCGTCGGGCCGCTTCTTCGCATCGTCGACCAGCTCCTTGACCGATTTCCACGGCTTGTCGGCGCCGACGACGAGCACCGGCGGGTCGGCCACCAGCAGCGCGAGGGGCGCGAGCTGGTCCATCGTGTACTGCGGCTGGCGCCCGAACATCTCATCGACGATCGGCAGCGCCACCACCGACACCAGCGTTATGAGAACGGTGTAGCCGTCGGGCGCCGCGGTCGCCGCGGCACGATGGCCGATGGCGCCGGCGGCGCCGGGCCGGTTCAGCACCACGACCGGTTGCTTCAGGAGCTGCGACATCGCCGCGGCGAGCGGGCGCGCCGAGAGGTCGGCCTGCCCGCCCGGCGGGAACGGCACGATGATGGTGATGGGCTTGCCGGGGTAGATCTCCTGCGCGGGCGCGCCGAAGGCAAGGAAAAGGCTGAAAAGCGTGGCGATCCATCTCATCGTGCTTGCGCTCCTTGCGTGACGACGACGCGAATCGGCGTCGGGTTGTAATCGTTGACCGGGTTGTTGATCTGCGGGCAGTTGGAGATCACGGCGAGGGCGTCATGCTCGGCGCGCAGCACCACATGGTCGCCGGCCCTGGAGATGCCCGGCCCCATGTCCATCTCGCCGCCCTCGCCCACCGGCACGTACATGAAGAAATTGACGTTGGCGACCAGGTCCTTCGGCCCCATGCCGTACTTCGCCAGCTCGTGCAGGAAATTGTCGCGGCAGTTCGGCTGGTAGCCCACCTTGTAGCGGAACGTGTTCAGCGCCGCGCTGCAGCAGCCGCCGATGGTGTCGTGCTTGCCGCAGGTGTCCTCGACGATGGTGAAGAGCGGCGTGAGCCCGACGCTGTAGAGCACCGTGCCGGCGGAGAGGAAGATGCCCGCCGGATTGATCTTCATCGTGTCGGCGGCGGCGTAGCGGTCGGCGTAGTCGTGCGCGTTGTAGCAGAGGAAGTCGACCGCCTGCTTTCCCTCGAGGTCGACGATGCGCAGGTGCTCGCCCTTCTTCACCACGCGGCTCCACGAGCCGCGCGCGTGAACCACCGTGTCCTCGATGATTCTCGACATCGCGGAGCATGCTAGATTCGGCCCTTGTCTAGCGTCAAGGTGAACGTCAAGGAACTTCTCGCCCGCGCCTGCCGCGTCCTCGCGCACCACGAGATGATCGATCTCTGGGGTCATCTCAGCGCGCGCGTTCCGGGCAGCGATCTCGTCATGGTGACGCCGCGCTTCACCAAGCGCTGCCTGCCGCGCACCCTCACCGGCGCCGACATCCTGGTGTGCTCGCCGAAGGGCGACATCCGCGAAGGGCGCGGCGACGTGCCCGCCGGTTTCACCCGGGACCTCGAGCTCTATGGGCGCAGCGAGCGCAAGGCGTGCATCTTCGCCGCGCCGCGCTTCGCCATGGCCGCCGCCATTGCCGGCTACGCCTTGAAGCCGCTCACGCACATGGAGTCGATCGCGGGCTTCGGCCTCGGCACCGACCTTGCCCGCGCGACAGCCGTGCACGACGCCGGCATCGGCGTGTGGGCCGCCGGCAGCGACATCGACGATGCGCTGACCAACCTCTACCACCTCGAATACCTCGCGCAGGCGAACTCGGTCGTCGCCGGCGACAGCGGCGTGCGCGGCATCACGCGCGAGGACTCCGACAAGCTGTGGAACCAGTTCCGCGGCCACCACCACTACCACGAGTTCTACGACTCGCTGGACCCGGGGCCGATCGCGCATCCCTACGAGAAATTCGCCCAGGGCGAAGCCGACAGGCTCAAGGCCGCCATCGCCTGGAGCTGCCGCAGCCTGTGGGAGCGCGGCACGCTGGTCGCCTTCCTCGAGCACATCAGCCACCGCGCGCCCGACGGCCGGCACTTCTATATGAGCGCCTCGAAGACCTTCCGCGACATCGGCACGGCCGACATCTGCGTGCTCGACTACGAGGCGAACTTGGTGGCCGGACCGAAGCCGCCGGGCTTCAAGTGGTTCCATGCCCAGCTCTTGCGCGAGCGCAAGGACGCGATCGCGGTCGTCCACACGCACGACGTGCACGGCCGCGCTTACGCGCTGAGCGAGCGCAAGCTCGTGCCGTCCTACCGCGTCGGCCTCGACATCGGCACCGGCCCCCTGCCCCAATACGGCCGCTGCGACCTGATCGTCGATCCCGAGGTGCGGCGCGCGACGCTCGACGCGCTCGGCGACGGGCCGGTGGTGCACGAGATCGGCCACGGCACCGACTTCGTCGCCGCGACGCTGGAGAAGGCCACGGTGGATGCGATCCAGCGCGAGGCGTTCCTCGCCATGGACGCGCTCGCGCGCCGCTTCGGCTCGCCGCGGCCACTCCCCAAAAATGCGCTGGACCGGATCAGGGCCGAGGAGCGCCCCGCAGAGGACTGGTGGTGGTTCTACGCCGCCGAAGTCGGCGCGCCGAGACGCAGCGCAGCCGGCCTATAAAGGAGAAGCGATGGAATCGATGCCGAAGGAGCTGCAGGGCGTGCCCATGCCGGACGACGAGGTGAAGCGCGCCCTGACGATGGCCAGGCCGACCAACCAGAAGGTGCGCGAGGCGGCCGACGCGCGCCTGCGGTTCGAGGACGAGCCCGCGACCTATCTCGCGTTCCTGAATGAACGCGCTTGAGCTGACCCTCACCGGGGCCGCGGACGCGCTGGCCCGCGGCGAGGTCTCATCCACCGAGCTGACGCGCGCGGCACTCGCCCGCGCGAAGGACGCCGGGCCGAGCCTCAACTGCATCGCGCGGCTCGACGAGGAAACCGCGCTGCGCGCGGCCGAGGCGGCCGACGCGGAGCTCAGGAAAGGCCGGCGCCGCGGGCCGCTGCATGGCGTGCCGCTCGCGCACAAGGACCTCTTCTACGTGAAGGGCAAGGTGGTGGCGTGCGGCTCGAAGATCCGCCGCGACTTCCGGCCCGACACCACCGCGACGGTGATCCAGAGGATGGAGGACGCGGGGGCGATCAACATCGGCTCGCTGCACATGGCCGAGTTCGCCTTCAGCCCGACCGGCTACAACGAGCACTACGGCCACTGCCGCAATCCCTGGAACCGCGAGCACGTGCCCGGCGGCTCGTCGAGCGGCTCGGGAGCGGCGGTCGCCGCGCGGATGGTTTTCGGATCGCTGGGTAGCGATACCGGCGGCTCGATCCGCCATCCGGCCGCCATGTGCGGCATCACCGGCCTGAAGCCCACGCTCACGCGCGTCAGCCGCGCCGGCGTCATGCCGCTCTCGTTCTCCCTCGACTGCGTCGGGCCGCTCGCCCGCACGGCGCGCGACTGCGCCCGGCTGATGGAAGTGATCGCCGGCGCCGATCCTGCCGATGCGAGCGCATCCACCGAGCCGGTGCCGCGGTACGAGGCCGGCCTCGACGGCAACGCCAAGGGACTGCGCGTCGGCGTGCCTCGCTCGTACTACTACGACGTGGTCGCGCCCGATGTGAAGAAACGGCTCGACGAGAGCCTCGCCGCCTTGCGCACGCTCGGCGCCACCGTGGTCGAGGTAGAGGTTCCCGATGTCGTTCTCATCAACACGCTGATGCACGTGCTCATGACGGTGGAGGCGGCGACCGTGCACCGCAAGTGGCTCGGCACGCGGCGCAACGACTACGCCGACCAGGTGCGCAGCCGCATCGAGCCGGGACTGTTCTATCCCGCGACGCGCTACCTGGAGGCGTTGTCGATGCGCGCCTCGGTGACCCGGGAGTTCGTCGCCACCGCGCTGAAGGACGTCGACCTGCTGCACCTGCCGGCCATCCCGATCCCGGTGCCGACGATCCAGGAGTCCACCGTCGGCCCGGACGTGCCGCGCATCATCGCCACCGCCGGCCACTGCACGCGCGGCATCAATTACCTCGGACTGCCCTCGATCAGCGTGCCGGCGGGCTTCGACGCACGCGGCCTGCCGGTCGGCTTCCAGCTCGTCGGCCGGCCGTTCACCGAGGGCGCGCTGCTGCGCGCGGCGGACGCGTACCAGCGCGTCACCGAGTGGCACACGAAGAAGCCCTAGCTCGAGATCTGCGGCGCCGCCTTCGGCGCCGGCCGGCGCGGCTCGCGCGACTGCCAGCCCTTCTCCACCATGCAGCGGTTGAAGAGCGCGACGCCGAGCGCCTTGCGCTTCTCGCCGTCCTCGACCGCGCGCGTGCCCTCGAAGGCGGCGCCATGGCAGGCGGACATGTCCTGGCGCAGCATCAGCTGCTGCTCGCCGCCCGGCACGCCGCGCGCCGTCAGGGCCGGATTGCTCCAGACCTCGTTGCGCTGCCCGTAGGCGGATAAAGCAACCATCAGTGAGAGGAGCCACGCCATGGCGCGCGCCTAGCTTACACTCGCGCCATGCCAGTGCTCCGCATCGCCAAGATGGGTAACCCGGTGCTGCTCAGGAAGGCCGAGCCGGTCGCCGACCCGACCGCGCGCGAGATCCGGCAGCTCGCCGCCGACATGACCGAGACGCTCGAGGACATCGGCGCGAGCGGCCTCGCCGCGCCGCAGGTCTTCGTCTCCAAGCGCGTCGTGGTGTACCGCATGATCGCCGCGCGCATCCCCGAGGGCTCGGGCATCCAGCCGCGGCCATGGACGGTGATGGTCAACCCGGTGATCACGCCGAAGACCGACAAGACCACGCCGGTGTGGGAACGCTGCCTGTCGGTCCCCGGGCTGCACGGCAAGGTGCCGCGCTACCTCGACATCCACATCCGCTACCAGACGCTCGAGGGCAGGACCGAAAGCTACGACGCGCACAGCTCATGGGCCGCGCTGCTGCAGCACGAGTGCGACCACCTCGACGGCATCCTCTACCCGCAGCGCATGACCGACCTCTCGCTGCTGGCTTACAACGAGGAGCCCGGGCCGCTCGCGCGCGAAGTGCACGAGAATTCGAAGGGCATCGATCCCCTGTTCATCGACCTGGTCGAGCGCTGGCCCGGACGGGCCCGCTGGTTCCCGAAATGATTCGGGGACGGAGCCCGAATTGATTTGGGCTCCGTCCCCGATTTAGGACCTTACAAACTTGTTTGCTACTGCTTGGCGGCCTTCTTGGCGCTGCCGGGCGCGCCGGATTCCGGCCAGTAGTAGTTCGCGGCGAACGAGTACGGCGGGTGCATGTAGCGCTTGGCCGGCACGACCTTGGCGGCGTACTCGCGCTGCGACTCGTACACCTTCTTGAAGGTCGGGTTCTTCGCCGAGTTCTCGGCGGCGACCTCGTCCCAGGCCTTGAGCGAAGCGAGCAGGATGTCCGGCGGCGTGCGGCGGATGCTGACGCCGTGCTTCTTGATCATCTCCTCGATCGCATCGGCGTTCTGGCGCTGCCACTTCGTGAGCCAGGTGATGAACGACTCCTTCAGCACCACGTTGAACATCTCCTGCTGCTGCGGGTTGAGCCCCTTCCACACGTCGAGGTGCAGGCCGAACTCGCCGATCGAGTTGTTCTCGTGCATGCCCGGGGTGTAGTGGTACTTGAACACGCCCGGCAGGCCGAGGCGCAGGTCCTCGACGCCGCCGACCCACTCGGCGCAGTCGATCACGCCGCGCTGCGCGGCCGGCACGATCTCGCCGCCCGGCATGTTGACCACGCTCTGGCCGAGCTTGGCGTAGATCTCGGCGTTGAGGCCGGTTTGGCGGCACTTCATGCCCTTGAAGTCGGCGACCGACTTGAGCGGCTTCTTGAACCAGCCGAAGGCCTGCGGGCTCGACGGATGCGCCGGCCAGACGATGAGCGGCAGCTTGAGCTCGTTCTGGTAGAACTCGCGCCACATCTCGAGGCCGCCGCCGACGTAGAGCCAGCCGAGGTAATCCATGTGATCCATGCCGAAGGGGCCTCCGGGAGGCCCGGAGAAGAGCGCCGCCGTCGGGCTCTTGCCGACCCAGTAGTACGAGATCGAATGCCAGCCGTCGATCACCTTCTTGCTGGTGGCGTCGAGCACCTCGAACGCCGGCACGATCTGGCCGGCGGCGAGCGCCTCGACCTTCACCTGGCCGCCGGACAGCTTGTCGACGCGCTCGGAGATGTTGCGCAGGTGGTCCTGGATCGTCAGGCTCGCCGGCCAGCTCGACTGGACCTTGATGGACTTGGTTTGCGCTTGCGCGCCGAATGCCACGAGGGCAGCGGCCGCAACCGCGATTGAACGCTTCAGCATGAATCCTCCCGGGTTGGAACCGGGCCAACGGTACTGCCGCCTTTCTCGGCCTGTCAATGAGTTGGGTCGTCTTTCGCTTGTCGATGTCCCGTTCAGGCGGGAACCCGGCCGCCCCGGTGCGGGTCTGTTCAAGATGGCACCCGCCCTCGCTTTCGCCCTCGCTTTAATGGCTTTCGGCGCCTTTGCCGCCGAGCCCGCGACCAAGGACCCCGTGGTCGCCCCGGTGGCGACCCAGGAGATGAAGCCCGGCTACGGGCGCGTGGAACGCATCACCGAGGTGCGCGTGAAGCGCGAGCGCTCCGCCGCCGCCGGCGGCTCGGCCCAGTCTTCCGACCAAGATGCCGAAGCCCGGCCAGCCTATCGCGTCGCCGTCCGCATGGCGGATGGCAGCCTGCAGCACCGCGACCTTGCGAAGCCCGAGTTCAAGGTCGGCGACAACGTGCTCCTGACCAACGCGGGCGACATCGTTCCCGATTAAGGCCTCTCATGCGTACGCTGCTGCCCATCCTCGCCCTTTCGCTTTTCGCTTCCTTCGCCCATGCCCAGCGCGGCAACACGCCGCCGGGCATGAGCCAGGACGGCTCGAAGCCCGCCGATGGCGCGATCAAGGGCGGCAGCGCCGCCGGCTCGACGATCCTGCCCGGCGAGCAGGGCGGGCTGCCGAACAAGGACATCCAGCGCTGCAACGAGATGAGCGGCTCCCTGCGCGAGGATTGCCTGAAGAAGGAGCGCGACTCCTCCGCCGGCGCCGGCGGCACGATGCCGAGCACGCCGGACAAGCCGGCCGACATCATCAGGAAATAATCACGTACCGGGTACGGAATTGCGGCGGCGCCAGAGGTCGAGCGCGCCGCCGAGGATGCCCTTCGGCATGTAGATGATGAAGAGCACCAGCATCAGGCCGTAGATCGTCGTATCCAGCGCCGGGTACTTGTTGCCGAAGGCGAGGCGCAGGCCTTCGGCGAGGAGCAGCGTGAAGGCGGCGCCGACCGTCGGCCCGAGCATGACGAACATCCCGCCGGCGATCACGCCGAACACCATCTGCAGGCTGATCGCGATGCCCGACACGGTGTCCGGGTTCACGTAGAGCTGGTACTGCGCGTAGAGCACGCCGCCGATGCAGGTCATGACCGCGGAGATCAGCGTGATGCGCAGCTTGGCGCGCGTGACGTGGATGCCGATGGAAGCGGCGGCCTCCTCTTCCTCGCTGATCGCCTGCAGCGCGAGCCGCCCCATGCTGCGGTCGACCATGCGCCACACCCACAGGCCGCCGAGCCAGACGACGAAGACGATGGCGAGCCAGACCTCCTTCGGGCCGAACTGCAGCGCGCCGATGGCGACGGTGGCGCCGTCCTTCAGCGCGCCGTTGGGCGTGGCGCCGAGCGAGCCGCCGGTCTGGTCGCGCAGCGCGACGATGACGAGGCGCGCCACCTCCGACAGCGCGAGCGTCACCAGCGCGAAGTAGTGCCCGACGATCTTGAAGCGGAAGCACGGGTAGCCGATCACCAGCGCGACGATCACCGTGAACACCAGCGCCACCAGCATGCCGATCCAGGGCGTGAGGCCGAAGTGGTTCCACAGCATCACCACCGTGTAGGCGCCGATGCCCATGAACGCGCCGTGGCCGAAGCTCACCAGCCCGAGCCGGCCCATCAGCGACCAGCTGGTGTAGATGTATCCCCAGAGGAGGACGAGGATCGCGAGGTGGAGGGGATAGTTACCCAAACAGCCCTCGCGGCCGCCAGAACATCACTGCGATGAAGAACACGAAGGCGATGACGTAGCCCCACTCGAGGTGGAAGAAGAAGCCGCCCACCGCGATGAACTGCGCGAAGATGAACGCGGCGATGAAGCCGCCGAGCATGTTGCCGAGGCCGCCGAGGACGCAGATGAGGAACGTGATCGGCCCGAACGAGAGACCGATCGCCGGGTGGATGTCGTACTGCAGGACCAGCAGGCAGCCGGCGAGGCCGGCGAGCGCGCCGCCGAGCGCGGAGGTCAGGCGGAAGATGCGCGCCGGGTCGACGCCCATCAGCGGCATCACCGCGCGGTCCTGGCTGATTGCCCGGATAGCAGTCCCTAAATAAGTTCGGCTGAGAAACAACCAAAGGGCGAGGACCCCGCCGAGCGCGACGCAGAAGGCGATGAGGCGCGAGGCGGAGAACGACATCTCGCCGATGCGCACCGAGGGCAGCGACACGCCGAGGTTCTTGAACTCGATGCCGAAGGCGAGCGTGGCGGCCGCCTGCAGGAAGAACAGCACCCCGCCGGTGACCAGCAGCTGGTTGATCGGCTCGGCGGTCAGCACCGGGCGGATGACGAACTGGTGCAG
>DASSPL010000130.1:0-2053 GCA_035699685.1 Burkholderiales bacterium
CTCGCAGGGGCTGATCGCCGACCGCACGCGCGAGCACCTGACGGCGACCGATGTCGGCGTGGTGCGCTTTCGCAAGCTGATGCTCGAGGCGGCGAAGGCGCTGCGCGACGGGCGCGAGCCCGAGGCGCCGCGCCGCGCGCCGAGCTACCGCGTGCGCGCCGGCGGCGCGCTCACGTCGTCCAAGCTTTCGTTCGAGCAGGTCATGCGGGAACGTTTCGGCAGTACTACGGGGAGAGTGCAGCAATGAAATGGCTTTTATTCGCTTGCCTGTTCGTGGTGAACCTCGCCGCGGCGCAGGACTATCCGTCGAAGCCGGTGACCGTGATCCTGCCGTTCTCGACCGGCAGCGCGAGCGACGTCATCGCGCGCATCGTGCTCGAGAAGATGAGCGCCAACGTCGGCCAGCGCTTCGTCATCGACAACCGGCCGGCGGCGGGCGGCGCGGTCGGCACCGCGGCCGCGGTGAAGGCACCCGCCGACGGCTACACCATCCTCATGGGCGCCTCGGGGCCGCTGGTGGTGGCCAAGGCGCTGCAGCCGCACCTCGCCTACGACGCGGAGAAGGACTTCCAGCCGATCTCGATGTACGGGCGGCTGCCGAACATCATCGTCGTCAGCACCAAGCTGCCGATCAGGAGCGTCGACGAGCTGATCGCCTACGTGAAGGGCAAGCCGGGCGTCGGCTACGGCTCGGTCGGCAACGGCAGCTCGCAGCACCTCGCCGGCGCGCTCTTCGAGCAGCTCGCCGGGGTGAAGATGACGCACGTGCCCTACCGCGTCACGTCGCAGCTGCAGTCCGACCTGATCGCGGGCGAGGTGCCGGTCAGCTTCCAGCTCATGCCGAACGTCATCTCGGCGCTGAAGGCCGGGCAGGTGCGCGCGCTCGCGGTGGCCAATGCGACCCGGCTGCCGGCGCTGCCGGACGTGCCGACCGCGGCGGAAGTCGGCATCCGCGGCTACGAATCGTCCGCCTGGTTCGGCTTCGTCGCCCCGCGCGGCACGCCGAAGCCGATCATCGACAGGCTCAACGCCGAGGTCGCCGCCGCGATGGCCGACCCGGGCGTGCGCTCGCGCTTCGTCGAGTTCGGCGCCGAGCCGCTCACCACCACCCCCGACGAGCTCGCGCGCTATATCTCGAGCGAAGTGGTGAAGTGGCGCCAGCTCATCGCCAAGGCCGGCATCAAGCTCGAGCAGTAGGGGCTCTTATTGGGGACAGACCCCATTTTTCTCACTTAGCCACCGCCGACCCCGCCGCCCCGGCGGAGTGCCGATCGCGCAGCCCCGGCGCATGGCTTTGCGGATTTCATCGCACGCCTCACTCGTAAGCGGTATGGCGCACAACGCCCGATATGCGGCGCCGCGGCGCTCCGCGTCTTCGGAGATCGCAAGGTAAGCGGCGTGGGGCGTGAGCCAGCTTTGCTGCCCGCCTTGGGCGTTGATGCGGTAGCTGGACCATGGGTAGTCAGCAGGATCGCGCACCATTGCGGGACGAACCGGGTTGCACTCCACGTACCGATAACACGTGAGTGCGTAGCGCTCGCCGGGCACCAGACACGAATAGAAGCGCCCCTCCCACAGGGTGCCGCTGCGTCCAAGCCGGGCGTTCACCCGCTGCACATAACGTTGGCCGACGCTCTTCATCAAACGCGCGCACGAATCTGCAGCGTGCGGCGTGACCAGCAGGTGCACATGGTTCGTCATCAGGCAGTACGCATGGACCGAGCAGGCGCTTCGCGCCGCAAAGGTGCTCAGCAGGTCGATGTACGCACGGTAGTCCGCGTCTTCGAAGAAGCAGTCGTTGCCGTCGTGCCCGCGCTGGACGATATGAACACTGAGGTCCGGGATCACGACGCGTGCGATTCGCGCCATGACAGGTCGAAACGATTCAGCCCGGATTTGCGTTGACGCTAAACGAGAAAAATGGGGTCTGTCCCCATTTATTTGTCTATTTGTTTTCCTGGCGGGCGAAGATCACGGCGGCCTGCGAGCGGCGGGTGACGCCGAGCTTGACGCAGGCGTTGCTGAGGTAGTGCTTGACGGTCTTGTCGCTGAG